>NZ_JAEPRP010000340.1:0-2818 GCF_016652895.1 Ensifer sp. SSB1 | reverse complement strand
TAGTTTCTAGCCGAAGAGACTACCGCATCACCAACTCGGTTAAGGCGACGCCACCGAAGATTGAGATTCTCTACCGAGGCCTTGGTCGCCTGAACCTGGGTTCGAACCCCGTCGATCTTCTCGCCATAGATTTTCGAGAGCGCAACCCCAAGCGGATAGTAGACGCCCGAAGTGCCGCCGGTCAAAACGTTGACGAACTCGTCAGCCCTTGCGGACGACACAGGCAGTGAGATGGTAATGGTAGTGATGGCCGCAATGACGGCGCGCTTGATCAGATCTTTCATTGAGGTTTCCTCCCTTTGTCTTCGGCGACGCTCTCCGTTTGCGTCCCTATTCGAGCTTAGCAAGATCCGGGCCAAGCACATGACCTTCGGTTCCCCGGAAACTCCTCGCTCCCGCCCACAAATTTGGGCGAGTTTCCGCCGTTCCCGACCTTCTTCCGGCGAATTCTTGCCTGAATAGCGACTCGTGCCCTCGTTCATCTGTGGTCCAGTGACGGTTGAGCTTATCGCAACTGCTCCGGGCGGCGCGTTGAAAGTGCGCTCGGCGGCGCAGGGCTTCCGCAGCCAGTCGGCACGAGCAATCTCACTCCTTGCCACCCGGAGATCCGTCTTCATGTTCAGCACCGACAATGTCCATTATGCCGAACCGTCCAGCATCCAGGTATTCCAACCGTTTCAAGAGCGGTTGTCCCCGAAAAAGTAACGTCATTTATCGGAAAAAGAAGTAGAGTGGGCTTCGGTCAACGGGAGAGAGAGAACCAATGGAAGATGGTGAGCAGTTTCCGATCGCGCGGCGCATTGGGACGATAATAGGCTTTGCCTTCACCGTTCTTGCTTGGGGCCTTTCGTTGGGGCCCTTGGGCTATCATTATCTTTGAGGCCGGCACTCAGAGCGCGTGTTCCGCCCATGTCAGATTTGTGCATCTGTGCGGGTGATGCATGCATGCTGAATGGCTTCAGTTCGTCCGACATTCCGTTCGCCCTATCGTCTCGTTCTCGCCTGATGTTTGCGGGCTCTCATGCGTTGGTGTCGGTCGATGATGGAGGACAAAGATGCTCGAACTTCTCACCCGGATATGCGCGACTGCCGGCGTTTCTCCAGAACTGGCGATCAGGCCGCCCGCGACTATCACCCGCCATATCGTGAACTTTGCGCCGTTCGGAGCAATCCTTGTGTTCGCGATTGCCCTCCCCGTGCTTATCGCCAGGCTGCTAGGGCAGCATGACCCCGGAGAAGGAAAGACGTCTGGCTCGAGTGGGGTTGCCTCAACGGAGCGCCAGAAAGAGCCTCCGTCGCATGGCGACTTGCACAAGAACGAACGCGAACAGCGGTCTCAACAGCCTCCACGCTGATGTTCAAGCAATGAAGCCCGGCAACGTTCGCCGCTGCGCGCGGGACCGTCACCTGTGAGCTACATACCAGACAATGCTGCCCAGGATCTGCCCGAGCCCAAGGGCACAGATGGTCGCAATCCCGATTAATTGCCATTTGGAGAGTTTGGGACCTAAACGCCGCTTTTTCATGGGTCCGCAGAATTCTACCACTTGTTTCCTGGTCGCCATCATCTCAGTTGTAACGTTCCAACCCACTGCACCAATGCCGAGCGCCATGTCAAGCAGGGATCGCCGGGTGACGATCTGCTTCCCTCCAAAAACCTCACCCGGTCAAAGCCGAGGTGCCATACAATTGCGTAAACTCGATCGGAACAAGACCCGCTACAGAGAGTTGATCAGTAAAGGAGCGGCCAATGATTCTGATCCCACCTTCATCACGATGTCGTGGGGCTCACGGTGTGGACGCCACGCACCTGATCTCGTCCATCAAAAATGCCCTTGCGGATGATGCGTCAAAGGAAGTCCAAAGCCTGTCTTTCCGGGCGGTTGGCGATCTCGTCGTTATCGAAGGAACGGTCGGGTCCCGTAAGGACGTTGAGCGAGTTCGCCGGATCGCGGAAAGTGTGGTCGATGCGGACGATCTTGTCCTGCGGGTCAGCCGGCTTCGGTGATAAGAATTTTTAAGATTGGCTCAATTTCCTTCCTGGGTGACTGCTGGCGCTGGCGGAAAGTCGCGTGTCGTCGCTCAGGTCTTCGTATCGAAACAAAGATCATCTTATGATATACTTTAAACGCTCGAGCAGTGTTCAGTCTGAGTGGAAAATGAGCGCTGGCGAAGGACAAGGTATCTCAAGGAGGCGGCCATGAAACACCAATCTCGTGAACGACTTATGGGGATTGCCGACGTGCGCGAAGACATGCGGGAGCATGCTTTGACACGCGAGGAGCGGCTTCAGCGGTGGGCAGAACTTCTAGACCAGACGCCTGACCAGCGGCTGAATACTCTTTTCGAGACCGAGTTCCAGCCGATTTCAACACGCGATTCGATGCGGCGCGAAGGCTCACCGCTTGAGGTGGCTTTCGACGATGTCCTGCTTCGAAAGCAAGGTCTGAAAGACGACAGTTACGGTGAAGCAAAGCGTTTCTTCGAATTGAGCGACCTTGAAATGCATCAGCTGGTGTGCAGCTGTTACACCGGTGAAACCGTTCGGTCGGGAACCGTCGCGGAATGTGTGCGCGCCGTGGCTGAACCGCCCCCAAGCCCTTGGTCGATGTTGTTGAACGCCTTTTTCATCTTTCGTCGGTCGTGATCCGGTGCGGGTTGCGCCAGTGCCGCGGTGGGGTGAAGGTGAGATGCACGTCACCGAGACTTTGAAGGGACAATCTTGCGCATAGGTATTCACGTTTATGGCGCGCGCGACGACGTCGAACCCTACATCGCACTGGCCAGGAGGTTGCAGCTCAATGGTTATTCAGTCCAG
>NZ_JAEPRP010000339.1:0-2833 GCF_016652895.1 Ensifer sp. SSB1 | reverse complement strand
GGCTGTCCTCGGTGTTCCTGTCGAACACCAACCACGAGGAGGATCAGCCGGTCCACCTGCAGGTGAAGGATATGGAGCTGCAGAAGCGCTCCGAGCACGACATCTATGCCGGCCCGTCGACGCGCTACTGTCCGGCCGGGGTCTATGAATGGGTGGAGAAGGACGGCAAGGACGTCTTCGTCATCAACGCGCAGAACTGCGTGCACTGCAAGACCTGCGACATCAAGGACCCGAACCAGAACATCAACTGGGTGCCGCCGCAAGGAGGCGAAGGCCCGGTCTATCCGAACATGTAAGGGCGGTAACACGTTTCTAAAAATTCAGATTGCTGGCTCCCGACTGGCGTGAGTCCGGCAGGTCCCGCCACGGCTACCCCTTCGAATTCTACCTTACAAACCTAGACGACAAGAGTCGGCGTTCAGCCGGTCTGCATGTGCTGGCTGACTTGCTCCGGCAGCATCGGAAGTGGCTCGATTCAAAGCGATCACCAGCTAGGCTCCGGCCGTTGAGGACGTCGACGTTGCTGCGGATCGTCTCCGGAAGGCGAATACGCGTTTGTCGCCCTGACGAGCGCGTTTGCTTGCGGGAAATCTGACCACGCTTGCGTTTCCGGCCCGAGCAGGCTAAAACTGAACTATATGGTTCAGTATTTAAGTCCTACCCTCGATCTTGCCTTCGCGGCGCTGTCCGATGCGACCCGCCGCGGGATCATCGATCGGCTCGGGCGAGGGGA
This sequence comes from Ensifer sp. SSB1, assembly GCF_016652895.1. Lineage (NCBI taxonomy): Bacteria > Pseudomonadati > Pseudomonadota > Alphaproteobacteria > Hyphomicrobiales > Rhizobiaceae > Ensifer > Ensifer sp. SSB1. The sequence continues at coordinate 2,100 of NZ_JAEPRP010000339.1, read as the reverse complement.
CGCGTCGATCACCAGTCTTGCGGACACGTTCCAGATGACGCTGACCGGCATGAAGAAACACGTCCAGATCCTCGAGCGGGCGGGGCTCGTCGTCACGCAGAAGATCGGACGGGTGAGAACCTGCAAGCTTGGGAAACGCGGCCTGCAGGCGGAGGCCGAGTGGATCGAAGCGCATCGCAAGCTCTTCGAGGCTCGCTTCGAAGCATTGGACGAAATCATCGGCGAAATGAAGCTGGAGGGAAGCGATGACACATCAAGCTGACAGGGCAGGTGGCGCGCAGAACCGCACGTCAGTCGAGCGCAAAGGGGATCGTGAACTGGTCGTAACACGGACATTCGACGCGCCGCCGAGCACGGTTTACAGGGCGTGGAGCCAGCCCGAGCTGTTCCAGCGCTGGTGGGTGCCAAAATCGGCTACCGGCGTTTCGCTCGTATCGTGCGATATGGACGTCCGCGCGGGTGGTAAATATCGGCTGGAATTCGGCGCCGGCGGTTCGGACACCATGGCCTTCTACGGCAAGTATATAGAGGTGGTGCCGAACGAGCGCATCGTCTGGACCAACGAAGAAGGCGAAGAAGGCGCAGTCACGACCGTAACTTTCGAGGACCAGGGCGGGAAGACGCTGCTGATTTTCCACGAAATCTATCCGTCCAAGGAGGCACTTGAGGAAGCCCTTCAGGGCTCGGCGACCGCATTGCCGGAGCAGCTGGAACAGCTCGACGAATTGCTTTCCAGCAAAGGCGAGTAGCGCGGTTCAGGAAACTCTCCTTGGGGGAGCGCATGCCCTTGGGGCGTGACACCACCGGCCCGTCGGCCCGGATTGGGGGGGGCGAAGCGGCCCATCCCGTGAGAAGCCAAATGGATGAGTTGGCGCCATTGCCTCGGTGGTTGGTGGGGTCAATGTCTATCGGTTGTGTCTCTTCGTTTCAGTAACGTGCTCGTTCGGATACAGGGTTTGGTTGAAAGTTGTGTCGCCAGGTTGTCCGGGCAGTCGCCAACGACTATCTGTGCGGCAGCCAAGAAAGGATCAAACCCAATGCGTATTGTCACATTCCTGCTCGTACTCTCCGCGCTCGCCGGATGCTCCCAGACCGGCGGCGGTGCGAGCAGTGTCAGACAGGACTACTACGGTGGCGACGGCGGTTTCTATGCTGGCGCGGTTGCCCCGCGCTGAAGCGGCGCTGGCGGCGCTGCCAGTGCATTGCTGATCGCCGTCAAACTCCGACAGCGGGTGAGGGATGACCAGCCGAATTGGCTTGCATGACCGGTGCCGCCTGATCCTCGACCGTAGTGGCGCAGAACGCCGCCATGGCGACACTGTATGGACAGCAAAGTTACTTTCTGAGGCTCGAAGTACCTGCGGATTTCGTCTGCCTCATTTTGTTCCTGTGTCGATATCGAACGCGCTCGAGCACGGCGCTTGGAGGACTGTCGATCAGGATAGACGGCAGCCGTGCCGCTCGGGCCCCCGTTGGCGTTAGCTGAGAAGTAGCATTGCCTTGCCAAGGAACACCTTGAAGGTGCTTGGCTCGGCAAGCCTCTTGGCCGAGGTCATATCTGGACATCGGTCATTTGAAGGAATTATGATTGCAACTCGATCAATGCGATACTCACACATGAATATGGCCAAGTCGCCTTTGCCGCCCGAAGGCGGCCGGGAGGAAAAGATCCAGTCGAATCCCGTGCGGCTCGGCGGGCGGTTGAAGCTTGCCCGGCAGACGCGCGGCCTGACCCTGAAGGCTTTGGCGCAGGCGGCGGATTGTTCCGAGAGCCTGCTTTCCAAGATCGAGAACGGCAAGGCCTCCCCCTCTCTTCCTATGCTGCACAGGCTGGTGCAGGCGCTCGATTCCAATATCGGCTGGATGTTTGAGGAAACAGACGGCGAGGAAGGGGTCGTGTTTCGTGCTGGCACGCGGCCGCATATCGCCCTTGACCCGCTTCGGCGCGGCGAGGGCATCTCGCTCGAGCGCATCATTCCCTATTCGACCGGCCATCTTCTCCAGTGCAACATCCACCATATCGATGCGGGCGGCCAGAGCGCGGGCCCGATCCAGCACGTGGGCGAAGAAGTCGGCTACGTGCTGGTCGGCGACATCGAG
>NZ_JAEPRP010000338.1:1371-2841 GCF_016652895.1 Ensifer sp. SSB1 | reverse complement strand
AGCAGAACCACCCACGCTGTGGTGCGCACAAGCAGTGACGTCCACAACGGCAGCAGTACCAATAGAAGCAGGAAGCCGGCGATCCGCGCCGGCGCCAGCGAGATGACATAGGCCGTGGGAAATCCGAGAACCAGGGTCGCGACGGTCACGAGGCCGGCAATCCAGAGTGTGCGACCGAGAATGTCAAGAAACACCGCCTGGCTTTCAGGCACCCGCTCGAGGTCGCCCGAAGCAGTCTGCTGAAGGTCGATGGCTGTCAGGAGGTAATAGGGCGACACCGGACCGGCATTGCGCTTGATGATCGCAAAGGGCTCGGGGCTTGCCCAGATCGGATCGAGTGCGGCGAATTGAGCGGCAAGCGAACCTTCCTCGAAATTGTCGAGGTGGCGGACCACGGACATGATGCGGCTACGCATCCCGGCGACTTCGTAGTTCAACCGCTTGCCGAGTGCGGCCGCCGTGTTGTCTTGCTTCGCTTGACGAAGATCTGCCGCAAGTGCCGCGAAGACGTCTTCGCCGGGTGCCGTGCGCCCATCCCAGCCATCGAGTGCACCGACGGTTTGCGGCAGGACCGCACGGACCTCCGGATTGCGCACGGCAGCGGTAAGAAACAGCCCAATGGGCGCGGCGAAAGTCACGATGAGAAAGACCAGCGCCGGCAGTGCCAGGGCAAAGGCCTTGAGCCGATCGGGCCGATCCGCCCGACGAAGTGCCGCACTAAGGCAGGCCGGCCTGACGGGGGCGCTCAGAGATAAAGTCTGGGTCATGGCTACCTCGTCAGCGTTCGGCAATCGGCGGCGAAACAGGCGAGCGCTATGCGGCTATCCGGCAAGACCGATGCACCCTCCGCAGCCGGCACGCTGGCAATGAGGCGCTCGCTGCCGAAGACCTTGACGGTCAGTCGTACCCGATCACCGAGGAAGGTTCGTTCAAGCACCCGGGCCGCGATTTGGTTTTCGCAGCGCTTGTGTCCAGGGTCGTCCAGGGTGAGCCGTTCTGGGCGCACGGAGACGGTGAGATTGGAACCGGGCTTGCCCGACGACCCTGTCGTCAGCAGCCGCGTCCCGTCAGCCATCCGCACAACCGTAAAGCCGTTCTGCGTTCCGGCGAACTCGCACGGAAACGTATTGTTGTCGCCAATGAAGCCGGCTACGAAGCGGTTCGCCGGCTGGTCATAAAGCGTCACCGGATCAGAGAGCTGTTGGATACGGCCCTCATGGAAGACGGCGATGCGGTCGGACATGGTGAGCGCCTCCGACTGGTCGTGCGTCACATAGACCATGGTGATCCCGAGGCGCTGCTGGATCCTTCGGATCTCGACCTGCATGTGTTCGCGCAGTTGCTTGTCCAGCGCGCCGAGAGGTTCGTCCATCAGGATGAGTTTCGGCTTGAAGACCATGGCGCGGGCAAGCGCGACGCGTTGCTGTTGCCCGCCGGAAAGCTGCGAGGGGCGTCGCTCGCCAAGGCCGC
>NZ_JAEPRP010000338.1:0-1361 GCF_016652895.1 Ensifer sp. SSB1 | reverse complement strand
CGCCAAGCTTGACCGTGGAAAGCGCCTCGTCGATCCGCCGCTTTGCTTCTGCGCCCCGGATGCCACGATATCGCAAGGGAAAGCCGATATTTTCGGCAACCGTCATGTGCGGGAAGAGCGCGTAGTTCTGAAAAACGAAGCCGATGTCACGCCGCTCCGGCGGCAGGCGCTCGACGGCCTGTCCTTCGAGCAGGATGCGGCCGCTCGTTGGTTGTTCGAAGCCTCCAAGCATCATCAGCGTCGTCGTCTTGCCGGACCCGGAAGGCCCGAGCATCGTGAGGAACTCACGGCGACGAACGTCAAGGTTCAGCTCCTCGACGACGAGCGTGCGCCCGTCATAGCTTTTCTGTACCCGCTCGAAAGCGACCATGGTCTCGGTCAGGGGCAGGGGTGAGGGCACCTCATGGAGGTGCCCCCTTTCCAGTGTCACGGTGTTCATCGCGACGCTCCTTCAGTTGGAAAGCCAGGTGGTGAAGCGCTTGCGAATCTCATCGCCGTGGTCCGCCCAAAAAGCGTTGTCGAGCGTCAGCGAAGTTGTGAGGTTATCCGGGCTGGTCGGCAGGTTCTTGGCGTCTTGCGGCGCGACCTCGGTCGCCGCCGTCGCGCGAACCGGACCGTAGGGAATGTACTTGGCAATGCCGGCCAGAACCTTCGGTTCAACGGCGAAATGGATAAAAGAAAGCGAGCTTTCGATATCCTTCGCGCCCTTGGGTATGACCCAGTAGTTGGAGTCCAGGATCTGGTTGTCCCAGACGATCCCGAAATGCCGACCCTCATTATTGGCATTGAAGATGCGCCCGTTCCAGGCCGTGGTCATGGCCACTTCGCCGGACGCAAGCAGTTGCGGCGCCTGGGCGCCCGCTTCCCACCAGACGATCTCCTTCTTGATCGTGTCGAGCTTGGCAAAGGCGCGGTCGAGCCCGTCGGGCGTGGCAAGCGTCGCATAGACGTCACCAGGCGCCACGCCGTCGGCAAGGAGCGCGAATTCGAGATTGGTCGCCGGGTTTTTCCAAAGGCCGCGCTTGCCGGGGAAGTTTGTGAGATCGAACAGGTCGGCAAGCTTCGTCGGCGGCGTCTTCAGCTTGTCGCGGTCGTAGGAAAGCACCGTCGCGTAGACGATGGTGCCGACGCCGCAGTCCGACGTGGTGCCTGTGAGCCAGTCCGATTTCGGTCCGATCTTCTCCCAGTCGATCGGCTCGAAAATGCCCTCGTCACAGCCCTGCAGCAGGGTCGGCGCGTCTACGTCGACCACGTCGATCGTCGTGTTGCCGCTGTCGATCATCGCCTTGATCTTGGCGATCTCACCGTAAGCGCGGAATTCCCCGCACCTGTTCATAGACGTGGCAGTGAGGGAGTCTGTG
>NZ_JAEPRP010000337.1:743-2916 GCF_016652895.1 Ensifer sp. SSB1 | reverse complement strand
CCGGTGCCAAATCGTTTCGCTTGAAGGCGCGTGAGCTGCCGCTTGAAGACAGCGAGCGCAACCCGCTCTATCTCTGGCAGATTGCCGACATTACGGCGGAACGCGACGATCAGGAGCGCTTCTTCAAGGAATTGCAGAACGCCATCGATTATCTCGACCACGCCCCGGCCGGATTCTTCTCCGCCGGGCGCAAGGGCGAGATCTTCTACATCAACGCCACGCTCGCCGACTGGCTCGGCATCGACCTGACCAAGTTCCAGCCGGGCTCGATCAGCATCGGCGATCTAGTGGCGGGCGAGGGGCTGACGCTCGTCCAGGCGGTTCAGGCAGAGCCTGGCCTGAAGAAGACCAAGATGCTGGATCTCGATCTGCGCAAGATGAACGGCCAGAGCCTGCCGGTGCGCATGATCCACCGCGTCTCCTCGACCCGTGACGGGGCACCCGGCGAAAGCCGCACCATCGTTATGTCGCGCGAAGGCGGCGAGGACAACGAGCAATCGGCATCGAGCGCGGCGATGCGCTTTACCCGCTTCTTCAACAATACGCCGATGGCAATCGCATCGGTCGACGGCAACGGCCGGATTCTGCGCACCAACGCGCCATTCCTGAAGCTCTTCTCCGGTCTCGTCTCGCAGGACGACGTCGAGCGCGGCGCGTTGATCGAGGCCGTGATGCACGAAACCGAAAAAGGACGCCTGCACGAGGCGCTGGCAGCGGCCAAGGACCGGCAGGGCGATATCGCGCCGATCGATGCACTACATCCGACGGATATCGAACGCCATTTCCGCTTCTATATCAACGCCGTGATCGACCAGAGCGATCAGTCGCCTGAGGAAGCGGCGATCATCTATGCGCTTGAAATCACCGAGCAGAAAGCGCTCGAGAACCAGATGGCGCAGACCCAGAAGATGAACGCCGTGGGCACGCTCGCCGGTGGCATCGCACACGACTTCAACAACGTGCTGACGGCGATCCTGCTTTCGTCGGACCATCTGCTTCTGTCGGCCCGTCCGGCAGACCCCAGCTTTGCCGACCTGATGGAGATCAAGCGCAACGCCAACCGCGCTGCGGTTCTCGTACGACAGCTGCTCGCCTTCTCGCGCAAGCAGACGATGCGGCCGACGGTGCTCAACATGACGGACGTGATCGGCGACCTGCGCATGCTGGTCGACCGCATGACCGGAACCAACGTCAAGGTCGAGGTGGACTATGGCCGAGATCTCTGGCCGGTCAGGACCGATCTCGGCCAGTTCGAGCAGGTGGTGCTGAACCTGGCGGTCAACGCCCGCGACGCAATGCCTGAAGGCGGCACTATCACACTTCGCACGCGCAACCTGCCCGCAGAAGAGGTTGCAGCCTTCGGGCGCCGCGAGTTGCCGGACGACGATTTCGTGATGGTCGAGGTCGCCGACCAGGGAACCGGCATTCCGCCGGAGATCCTCGACAAGATTTTCGAGCCGTTCTTCACCACCAAGGAAGTCGGCAAGGGTACCGGCCTCGGCCTGTCGATGGTCTATGGCATCGTCAAGCAGTCGGGTGGCTACATCTATCCGGAATCGGAGGTCGGCAAGGGCACGACCTTCCGTATCCTCTTGCCGCGTCACATCGAGGTGCCGGTAGCGGTCGAAGAGACTTCGCAGACTGCGTCTGCCGCGGCAGAGACCGCACCTGCGCTGGTGGCACAGGCGGTTGCAGCACCGGTAGCGAAGGCCGAAGAGCCGGCCGATCTCACCGGGGATTCGGCTGTCGTCCTGCTCGTGGAAGACGAGGAGGCGGTGCGCCGTGGCGGCAAGCGCATGCTCGAAACGCGCGGCTACACCGTCTACGAGGCGGGATCCGGCGTCGAGGCGCTGGACATCATGGACGAGCTCGACGGTGCGGTCGATATCGTCGTTTCGGACGTGGTCATGCCGGAGATGGACGGACCGACGCTTCTGACAGAGCTTCGCAAGAAATACCCGGACCTGAAGTTCATCTTCGTTTCGGGCTATGCGGAGGATGCCTTTGCCCGCAACCTGCCGGCCGACGCGAAGTTCGGCTTCCTGCCGAAGCCATTCTCGCTGAAGCAACTGGCCGTCTCCGTACGCGAGATGCTCGATTCCTAAATCGACGCCATTGACCCAAGGGCCGGAAGCGGCCCGGATCGAGGCTCAGGTGCTGCCAAAGTCAGGCA
>NZ_JAEPRP010000337.1:0-733 GCF_016652895.1 Ensifer sp. SSB1 | reverse complement strand
GCATTCAGAACTAATCGCGCTTGTGCCTTGACCAGGGCTCGCCAATACCGGTGCGCGTTGCCGACCAGCCCAGAGGAAGATCGGCGATCTCGTCAATGTCGGGGTGGATATCCACGACCTCAGACATCGCGACCACGAGAGCAGTCGCCATCACCGTTGGTTCCCCGTCCAGGAACGCACGAATGATCGTCAGCATAGTGTGTGACGACGAGAATGGGACGACCAGCGAGGACCGAGCGGCAGGCAATGCAGGCAGCGTTCGGTGCTAGATCAAACTTCCAGCGCATACTCAACCTTCGCCAATGCAAAAGCCCGGCACTTGCGTCCCGGGCTTTCCGTTTTTCCGTGGTCTTGCGGAGTGATTTACTGCGCGTTCAACGCGACCGCGATTTCGCCGGCGAGGCGGGCATTGTTCTCGACCAGCGCGATGTTGGTCTCGAGGCTGCGGCCCTCGGTCATGTGGAAGAGGTTGTCGAGCAGGTAAGGCGTAACGGCCTTGCCGGTGATCTCGTCGCTCTCGGCATTGTCGAGTGCGCGGGCGATGTAGATTTCCATCTCCTCACGCGGGATTTCGCTTTCTTCCGGAACCGGATTGGCGACCAGCATGCCGCCGTCGACGCCGAGCAGTTCGCGCATGTTCTGGAAGTTGGCGATCGCCGCCGGGCTGTTCAGCATCAGCGGGCTCTTGAGGCCACTGTCGCGCGACCAGAAGGCCGGGACGACTTCGCTATCA
>NZ_JAEPRP010000336.1:0-2929 GCF_016652895.1 Ensifer sp. SSB1 | reverse complement strand
ACCACAGCGGCCGACCCGCCATAGCGGGCCGGCTCACTTCCGCTTGTTGTCATTGGCAGCCGTTGAAGACCGATGTCGTGAGCGCTGCAGCGAAACGCGCGACCCGGGATCCCGGCCGTAGTGGCCGGACGGGTCCCCGCCGATTGACGACGAAGGCGGTGGGCCTGGGCTTCGAAGGCCGCGTTTTCCGGCAGCTCCTTAGTGGCAATCCGTAATCTAATGCTGCGCACGATACGGCGCTCCCTGCCTTGGCGGCAACTCCAGAGTTCTCCTCTCCGCTTCGCTCCGTTGCGACCGCTTCGCGGTGCACTCGTCAGTGCCTGCCGTATTCGAGCTTCGCGATTACGCACAACCAATAAGGAGGATCCGCCTCATGAAAACGCTCGTAACCTTCTGCCAGAAGACCGGCCGCCGCCTTCGCCTCTACCTCAACCGGCAAGTCGCCAAACTGTCCCATAAGGGCCAGTTGAAAATCTCGGTCGCAGCCTCGCTTCCGCTCATCAAGATCGAGGTCAGCTATCAGCGCGACTTCAACGCCAAGGTTGGCAACGACAACACGCCGAAGTGAGCAGAGCCGCGCCGAAAAAGGCGCGGCTTTCCGCTCTGATCCATAGGTCGAACGTTCGTCGGCACGGAGCCCGTGGCGCGGAGCGCTCCATACTCGGAGCGCCGCGGGCGGAAGGCTGGCTCAAAACTGCCCTTGCTCTTGCACCAACCTCAGTTCGTCTCGTGAAATGGGCCCCGACCGGATCAGATGCGAGCCCTTGCGAGTAGCGGACCTTGTAGAATCCTACAATTTCGAATGTGCCGAACCGCGACTATAACCGGAGCGTTGATTAAGGAAGGGATCCAGATGGAATTCACGCTTTGGGCATATCAGGTCACGCCGGGCTCCGACCATAACCTGTATTTTGCGGAGCATGAGGCCGACTGCCGTCGTGCTGCACTTGAGCAGCGTGCCGAGTTGAAAGAAGGCGACCCCGATGATGAGGAGGAGTTGGGTGCGATGGCACTCTACGTGTTTGTGTTCCGTTTGATGACAGCTGGGGAACTCGTTGCCGTCTTAAATGGTGAGGCATCGCTGATCGAGACGTGTGCGGTGGACCGCAAACTTGTCGGGCTGATTGCAGACTAAGTACGCCCGACGGAAAGGGTCCGCCTTTATGTCGCCTGCCTGGCGACTTGTTGATAGTGCGTGTCATCGCTCCCGTCCTTTGATGCGGCCTTGACTTGTCTAGGATTATGTTCCTATTTTGTTCTAATCCTCCCGTCGAGCAAGACCAATGAAACTGTCCGCGCCATTTCTGCCCACATCGTACATCGAGCATGATCCAGCGATGTACAACACGAGGGAGGTGTTGGGCGCACGATGCTCGGCATGTGGCCGCGTGGGCTGGGTCAACAAAGATTCAGTGCTTGCACGTTGGGGCGATCAATATCTGATGAACTTGAGAGGCAGGTTCCGCTGCGACTGTGGCAATCGAACTGACAACACCGTTCTGATCGGTCGATTGCCACGGTGAAAATACCGGACGTTACCATGCTCAACACTAGGCGACAGGCAGCTCTTTGAGCATCAGCAGTCGATTTCCCGGCAATAGCGTAATGACCTTGTCCTGTTCGAGAGCATTCAGGACCTCCATGATTTCATCCTGCGTGAAGCCTGCCGCAGCCAATGGAACGCCGATGTCGAAAACGTTGATCGACATATCCGGCAAAGCCTTCAGAGCGCGTAGACGCTCGAACAATGCTGTTTCGGTTTCCGTGAATCTACTCATATTAGCTTCATAACGCATTTGCGGCTGAGTTGTCTCATGTCCAAAACCGTTATGCGTCTCGCTGTTCGCAAGGGCGGACGGCTACTGCTGGTCCGCACCGAAGATTCGGAATTCATCCCTTCCCGATCTATATTCAGTACGCATCACCGTACCGAGTACCGCTATGGCACGAACGCCGAGATCGAAACCTCTTCTCCAGCACAGCGATACGCCTATCAGGTCGAAGCCTCGGCGCCGCCGGGACCCGGCGCAGCCGAACCTTCTCCTCGATCACATGCCTCGCAGGATCGAACCTAGTCTTTGTCTGCTGAAAGCGAAGCCGCCCGAAGGACCGGACTGGGCTTATGAAATCAAGTGGGACGGGTATCGCTTGTCGATCCACATCGAGCCGACCGGGGTCCGCATTCTCACCAAGAACGGACACAACTGGACCGACCGCTTTCCGGCAATAGAGGAAGGTGCGCGGGAGCTGGGCGTTGCATCTGCGATCATCGACGGAGAAGCGGTCTTGTACGACGACCAGGGCCGATCCGATTTCAGCCTCCTTCAGTCATCGCTTGACGGCCGCGCTGGTCAGAAGACCTCGCAGGCACAGTTCATGGCCTTCGATCTCATGTATCTTGACGGCCACGATCTCACGACGACGGAATTGCGGGTGCGTCGACATCTCCTCGAAGAACTGATCTCCGCTCGCCCAGAATCCGCGATCCGGTTCTCCGAAGCCTTCGACGTGACGGGAGCGGAGTTGTTTCGGGCATCGTGCGATCACGGACTCGAGGGGATCATCGCGAAGCATCTCGCTCGTCCTTACAGATCCGGCCGCCTTGGCGACTGGGTGAAGGTCAAATGCATCCAGTCCGAGAGTTTCTTCATTGTCGGCTACGAGCGTTCTGCCGGCGCTTTCCGGTCTCTCATGCTGGGCGCTTATCGCGGTGACCAAGTGGTCTACGTCGGAAGCGCCGGCACGGGTTTCAAAATGAGGGAGATGTCGCAGCTCCGATCCATGATGAACCAGCTGCGATGGGCCGGAAAGAAGCCCCCTGTGTCTTACGCCGGGAAACGCGACATCGTCTGGGTCGCACCGACCATCATCGCCGAGATCGAGTTTCGCGGCTGGACCTCCGACGGCAAGCTCCGACATTCGAGCTATA
>NZ_JAEPRP010000335.1:0-2948 GCF_016652895.1 Ensifer sp. SSB1 | reverse complement strand
GCAAACCAGGTTTGCGGGGCTTCAAATCCACCAGTCCCGTCGGCAAGTGCCACCTGGACGCCATCGTTGAAACCGACGATGTCGGCAGCCCCGTCGCCGTTCACATCGGCAAGATAACGCGGCGCGTCCGCACTCCAGCCGGTATTGGGAGCAAAATACGGAAAGGTGCTCGACACTTTGACGAAGGTCGATGTGGACGCATCTGCGAGCGCCATTTCAACCCCGTCATCGGAAAACCCGACAATGTCGGCAAGGCCATCGCCGTTAATATCGGTTAGGTAGCGCGGCTCGTCGCCGGACCAGTTGTATTCCGGAGAAAAGGCGTTGAGCCAGGTTGTCGGGGCAGCGAAGCCTGCCGGCTTGGCGAGCGCGACCTGCACTCCATTCTTGAACCCGACGATATCGACCAAGCCGTCGCCGTTGACGTCTGCGAGCGTCACCGGGTTAGCGGTCTGGTCCCAACCGTTTGCGGGCGTAAAGGCTCCCTGCAGCCAGGTCTGACTGCCCGCGAAGGCGTTGGCGCCGGTTTGATACATGAAACGGGAAGGTGAGAGACCTTTGGCGCTGGCATCCTCGCTGTCGAAGAGCTGTATGCTTGTCAGGCGCGAGGCGCCAGTCGAGGGCGAAGTTTCGTAACCGAGCCGGTAATTGCCGACGAGGTCATCGGCGAGATAGCTGCTGACGGCGCTCAGGCGAAGTGTCGTTTCCGCCAACGCGCCGCCCGTATAATTTCCGATCGGATCTGGCCGGTCCTCGTAGGTCAAACGCACGAAACGATTGGCCGGCGTCGCTGGTTGCGTGCTGACGTTGCCGCCGTAGGCGATTTCGATCGGGTAGGCCTGAGTGCCCGCTTGACCTATGCCGGTCGGATCGGTGCTGTAGGTAAAGGTGACCTGATTGCCGTTCCGGTCAGTTTGCGACGACAGCAGCCATTCGCGAACAGTCTCCTGGCCCGAGGTGACGAGAACGCGGCTATCGTCAGTGCCGCCGAAGACGAGTGTCTCGCCGTTCGGTTGCTGCACAACGAAGGATTGGGGGCCGGTACCGCTCGTCCCCTTTGCCGTAACCTGGTCCCAATTGTCTATCTCTGTGCGATATACGCTCCGATCGCTGCCGTAGGCTCCCGTCATCACCAGAAGACGTTTGCCATTGAAAGCGAAGCGGTCTTCACTGGTATAGGTGATGTCGCCATCAATGCCGTCGATCGCGATGACCTTGCGCACGCGGCTTATCTTCGAAAAACCGCTCAGGTTCCATCCAATTCCCAGCAGACCATTCTGGCTCGTGCTGTTGTAGCCGAATGAAAGCGCCGGCTGATAACCCTGAACGCCGGGAGGGATCTGAACTTTGATCGTGTAGATCGCGCTACCGGACGATGTGACACTGAACCGACCCTTGTCGGATCCTGCCTCGTCGTCGGCTGCCGCGAGTGCCGCGCGCACGGTTCCATTCGGCGGGCCGGCGAGAACAAGTGCAAGTGCCAGGGTCATTCTGCAGAACGTCGCGAGGCGGGTCATGACTTCCCCCTATGGAAAGAACGGGTGTTAGGTTGCAGGATTTCGTTGATGTGAATGCGGGCCTTCGGCCGGCTCCGGCCGGCAAGTCCGCTTGCTCCAGGTCGTCCCGGTGTGCCAGGAGCAGCCGTGGCGGTCGCCGTCATGCCATTCCCGGGCATGCCGCCGCGTCCCCCAGCGCCGCCTTGCCCGGGAAAGCCGCCCTGGCTATCGACGGCCTTGATCGCGATTAGATGGGCCCGGTTCGGCGGGCACGAAATGAAAACGTTCGATGAAATGCCGCCGTTTCCGCCGTTCCCACCTCGTCCGCCATTTCCGCCGTTTCCTCCGGCGCCGGCATTGCCGAACTGACTGTCATGAAAGCTCGCGCCGCCGCGGCCCGCATTCCCGCCCTGGCCGCCGTCCCCACCCTTGCCGCCTGCGCCGCCGCGGCCACCTTGCCCGGCCTGACAAAAGATGGTGAGGGGACGGCTGGAAGCGGCAAACGAGCGAATTGAGATTTCAGCCGTTTTGCACATGCCTCCGGTGCGTCCGCGCCGCCCGGTCTGCCCGTCCAGTCCGTTCGCGCCGCCGTTGCCGTCGCGGTCGATGATTGCAACGGTATTTGCGGCCGCAGGACCGAAGACCGAGGCACGGAACTGCAGCGATTTTCCGTCGCGCCCCGGCTGGCCATCGCTGCCGGCCGATCCGGAAGGTCCATCGAGTGGTCCGGAGAGGCGGCTGTCGACGGGATGAGGCGTTGGGAGGATACCGATATGGTGGTTGTCCTGCCCGATCTCTCTCGCCCCGCTTTCACGGACGTCGAGGTGCTGAACCACCATGGAAAAGACGTTGCCTCTGACGATCACCCGCGCGCCGGGGCCGATCGTCAAAGTGCCAACGTTGAAGAGCGTGTAGAGTTCTTCGCGGGTGCCGACTTCCCAATCCTCAGCGGTCGCACTGACATCGAGCACGGCGGCTGCCGCAAGTTCGATGTTCCTTGCAGACACGACCTTCAGCCGGGCGGGGAAGTGCTCACCCATCCGTTCGACGTCGCGCTCTTCAAGCGGTTCTCCGGCAAATATGTAGGCTTCGCCGCGATCGTGCACGCCCTGCCAAAGCCGCGCCCGGCCGCCGAAATGGTCGAAGCTTTGCAGGCGTTTCGCGCGTGCCGTTTCAGCCGCATGCGACATCCACCAGCGCAAGCTGTGGATGTCGCCAACGCGCAGATAGGCTGTTGCAAGATGTCCGGCTTCCAGTTCCGACATATCGTGACCTGCCGCAGTCGCGATCCTCTCGAATTCCGCCAAGGGCGACTGTGCGGTGCCAATTTCCGCCAGGAAGCCGGGACCCATCGCCTTAGCCTACGTTCGAGACGGAGATCGTGCCGGGATTGCCGGGGTGGCGTCGCCTTAACCGAGTTGGTGATGCGGTAGTCTCTTCGGCTAGAAACTA
>NZ_JAEPRP010000334.1:0-2966 GCF_016652895.1 Ensifer sp. SSB1 | reverse complement strand
CTTCATGACGTTGACCGCACCGGCATTGTTGACGGCGATGTCGAGACCGCCGAAATGGTTGAGCGCCGCTTCCACCAGCCGGATATGGGTTTCTTCCGCGGTGACGTCACCGCCGACCGCGATCGCTTCGCCGCCGTCCTCGCGGATCGCTTCGACGACGGCGTCGAGCTGTTCTTCGCCGCGGGCGTTGGCGACGATCTTTGCACCCTCGGCGGCAAAGAGCCTGGCGACGGCGCGGCCGATACCGGAGGAAGCGCCGGTGACGATCACGATCTTGTCTTGCAGCATGGTCATGGACTTTTCCCTTCTCTTGATTGAGGCGCCCTGACTACTGCCGGCGCGGGGCAGCGCCCACCCGATTTCCGATCGGTGATTGTGACGGCGCAGATTTTCAATCGCGCCGCTGGCATAGCCGGGCCGACAACGAGGGCAGGGAGGAAGGGATGCTGAAGACGAATAGCGGCAGCTGCCATTGCGGGCAGCGCGGGTCGAAGCGGATCTGGACATCAGCGGCATGAGATCTGCCGTGTGCGGCTCGCACCCAGACTGTACTAATCGCAGCCGCCCGATTTGTCACCGGGCGGCTTTTCCTACCTGGCAAGCGCGGCCGTGGCCGCCCCGTACCGGTTTGTCACCCGAGCAGGGTCACTTCTTTTTGTTGAGCGCGCTCTCGCTATTCTTTACCTGCGAGCCGAGGGCTGGCGCCGCCGATTTCTCGACCTTGTCCTTCTTCGGCTTGCGAACCTCTTTGTTGCTTCGAACCTGACCTTTAGCCATCGCCCCTAAACTCCTCTGGTTGATGGACGAGCAATACCGCTTTCAGCCCACTATCGAAGGGTACGCCCAACTCGCCCGGTTTGTCACCCGGCAGCGGGGTGATCGTCGTCAAGGACCGCCGTCTATGCGCGGGGTTCTCACATCTCAGAGGGCAAACAGGCTACCGTAGCTTCAGCTGGATAGAGCGCCGTCGACACTGAGTTGGTGGAGGAAGCAGGTTCAAGTCCTGTCGGGAGCCTGCCTCTGGGGCAGTCGTCAGTGCGGCGCAGCGCTTCAACAAGTTCTGGACGCAATCCATCGCCTCGATCGGCGGCAATACTATTGAACGCGAGAAGGGATGACATGGCTTAGCTCCTCTGTGAGGAGGCCATTGTCTGTTTCATTTTACGGGACGGCCACCCGATTCCCGACCCCAGCGCCAGAGAGCCCCGCGCCAGTTTGTCAGCCGGCAGCGGGGCTTTCGTCGTCAATGACCGCCGTCTATGCGTAAGCGGTGTGCCGTTCCCACGTCGTCAGTAACTCTCAGATTCCGTGATTGAAGTATGCAGCCGGTAGGCGCGGCAAATATGCGCTAACAGCCGAATTTCTACTCGTTAGAGTCCAAGACGGATCACCAATGCCGAAATGAGCGGATCAGTAAAGTCGGCTACGGGGTTATCGCTCTTATCCTGTCTACGATGAAATTCACCCGCGTCGAATGCTTCGTAGATTTCAAAGAATGGCTCAGGAACCTTGTTGGCACCCGGCCCGAAACCTTCTTGAACCGCACCCCACAAATCGTTCATCACGCTGTCACAGAAGGTGTAGCTCAGCTCACCTCGATGGTAGGCCGTCGCGATTTCCAGAGCCGCAGCGTTGTAGAAATCCCAGTTATTTAAAGCACCTGCCCATCGGATCACATCGTCAAGGGTAAGGCGTTCTTCTGGTTTTTTATTCGTCGCGAGCTGCAGGAAATCGGACATTGCTATCACTCTTAACTCGTTTTTCCGACAACCTATGAATAGTCGGGAGGGTAGCCCGGCATTTGAGTGCCTGCTACCCGACGCGTTGGAAATCTACCGTCAGGTTTGCGAGTTGCACCGTAACCGATGTTCCCGCCCCACGTTGTCCGTTCCTATCGTTTTTGGGGCAAGCCTTCCTTTGACCTTCGGCTGGATCGAAAAGCTTTGCCATTAAGTGAAAGTCGCTGCTATCGGGAGTGATCGACATTCTCTGATTGGTTGCGAAGGAGCTTGGTTCCAGATGTCCAGGAGAAAGCAGTTCCAAGGGATTTGCCACGACATTCTCGGATCATTCATTAGCCGCTATAACGATCTCGAAGGTTATTGGGCTCTAGGGCAATACGTTTTGGCACTCGACCGTCTCGGCGAAAGCCAGCTCCAACTCAAGCTGACACACTCGACTGAGGTTTCTGATCACCGTGCCTTTGCCGTGTCAGAAGAATATTACCAGGGGGCGGTTTTGCGAATGATGGAGGCAAATGCGATGCCGCAAGCGTGGCTCGCGGATGGAGCCATCAAGGTCTCCATCATTGCACCCGCCGAAGCGAAGTGCGAAATCGAAATTGTCTCCGATCTCGGTAAGACTTATCGGAGCGTACACACCATAAGTGTTCGGCCTCATGACCCCGGCGTTGAGCGTCGGAGAGCCGATGGATTTGGTCCTTCAAACCAAAAAGGCCGCTAAATTTAAGCTGCTTTGTTCGCCCAATTCCATGGCAATAGTTCCCCGATCCGGGTTTGCTTGTGGCCATTGACGATGGCGGTGAGCGTCGCGGTCAGATAGGCCAACGGGTCAACGGCATTGAGCTTGCAGGTTTCTATCAGGGAGGCGATGGTCGCCCAGTTTTGTGCTCCGGCGTCATGCCCGGCGAAGAGAGCATTCTTACGGTTCAGGGCTATTGGCCGGATGGTTCTCTCGACGGTGTTATTGTCGATCTCGATACGACCGTCGGTCAGGAATACACATAGGCCGTCCCAGTATTTGGCGACATACGCGAGCGCTTCGCCGAGCGGCGACTTGCCAGCGACGCGGGCGCGATGATGCGTGAGCCAGGTCCGCATGTCTCCGACCAATGGCGCGGACCGAGCCTGCCTCCCAGCGAGGCGAGCGTGGGCGTCGAGACCGCGTAGCTCTGCTTCGATGCGGTAGAGTTCGCCGAACCTCAGGCCCGGTTCCCCGATGGTCCA
>NZ_JAEPRP010000333.1:0-2979 GCF_016652895.1 Ensifer sp. SSB1 | reverse complement strand
CGCCAAGATATCGAGATCATCTTACATCTCGGCAACCTCATTCCGCACCCGATCTTCGACACGCAGGTCGCGGCCATGGTTTGCGGTTTCGGCGACAGCGTCTCCTATGATCAGCTCGTCAACCGCGTCACCGGTACCCAGATCGACAAGTCTTCGCGCTTCACCGACTGGAGCCGCCGGCCGCTGACCGACAAGCAGCTCGACTACGCACTCGCCGACGTCACGCATCTGCGCGACATCTACAAGTATCTCGCCGCCGAACTGGAGCGCGAGGGGCGTTCGCTGTGGCTGACCGAAGAGATGGCAATCCTCGAAGCGCGGGACACCTACGACCTGCATCCCGACGATGCCTGGCAGCGTCTGAAGATGCGCGTCAAGAAGCCGATCGAACTCGCCGTCCTCAAGACCGTCGCCGCCTGGCGCGAACGCGAGGCGCGCGCCCGCAACGTACCGCGCGGTCGCATCCTCAAGGACGACGCCATCTACGAAATCGCCCAGCAGCAACCGAAGGACGCGGAAGCGCTCGCGCGGCTCAGGACCATCCCCAAGGGATGGGAACGCTCCGGCGCCGGAACTGCGGTCATAGAGGCAGTTAACGAAGCGCTTGCGATCCCGAAGGCGGACCTGCCGAAAATGCCGCGTCAAAGCCACACGCCGGAAGGTGCCGCTGCCGCAGGCGAAATGCTGAAGGTGCTGTTGAAACTTATCGCCGAAAAGCAGGGCGTCGCCGCGAAGATCATCGCCAACAGCGACGATCTCGACAAGATCGCCGCCGAGGGCGACAAGGCCGATGTCGGCGCGCTCAAGGGCTGGCGGCGCGAACTCTTCGGTGAAACCGCGCTGAAGCTCATCAATGGCGAAGTGGCCCTTCGCTTCGTCGACAAGAAGATCGAGACTGTCGAGCTCGGGAACTGAGCCCCACACGGGCGGAGACAAGTTTCCGCCCGAATCCGGCTCTAGCTGAAAGCGCGGCGGAACAGAATCACCACCGTCTCAAACGGGGTGACAAGGCGTGGAGCCGGCGCGGTCAACCGTGCCGACTGACACGGAGCCGCTTCTTCCGGTACCGGGGCTTTCCGCATGCGTTGGCGCTTCTCCACTTTCGAAGGACTTCTCCTGCTGCTCGTCGTTGCGGGTGCAGGCGCGGTTTACGCATGGGTCTTCTATGGAAAAGGCGCTCTGATCGGCGCCACCTATGCGCTCTTCATGTGCCTGCCGATCATCGCCTTTGAACGGCGCGTCATCTTCCGGCGCCTCAATCGACGCATCCACGCCTTCTCAACCCCAGTGTTCTTCGTCGCCTCGCTCGCGGTCTACTTCGTGCTTCTCGACGTCGGCTACGCCGTCGCCGGCCTGATCATGCAGGCGACCGGCATGATGGAGGACCACTGGATGGCGGCCATGATGCCGTCCAAGACGGTCCTGTTCTTCGCGCTCGGCATTTCAGGATCGCTCGTCTTCATTCTAAGGGTGCGCGAACTGCTTGGGCGCGACGTGTTCCTGAGCCTGCTGACGGGGCGCTACCGCAGACCGATCCAGGAAGAGCGGGTCTTTCTGTTCATCGATCTTGCCGGCTCGACCTCCTTTGCCGAACGGTACGGCGATCTTCGCATGCAGGAATATCTCGGCAAGCTGTTCGCAACGATTGCCGACCCGGTGCTGCGCTATCGCGGGTCGATCGACGATTATGTGGGCGACGCCGCCGTCATCACCTGGCCCTTCGACCGCGCCACCAACAACGCCGCCTGCATCCATTGCGTCTTCGATATTCTGGAAACCATCGATGCGGACGCGCACCGCTGGCAGAAGGAGTTCGGTGAGGTCCCACGCCTGCGCGCAGCCCTCCACGGCGGCACCATCGTCGCTGCCGAAATCGGCCTCGACAGGCACAAGATCACCTATTTCGGCGACACGGTGAACACCACCGCCCGGCTGGAAGGCTTCTGCAAGACGCTCGGCCACCAGGTGCTGATCTCTACCGACCTAGCCCGCAAAATGCGCTTGCCGCACTATGTCAGGGTTGAGGATCTCGGCGAGCACGCGGTCAAGGGGCGCGGCCAGAAGCTCGGCGTTCTGGCGCTGCGTGTCGGTAGCGCGACACCTGCTCTTGCGCCCAGCGCCGCGGAATAGCCGTCGTCGATCTGCATCCGTCAGCCGTGCAGTTTTGCGCCTTTGGTAATCTTGTCGACCAGCTTCTTGTCCGCGTGGATGGCGATGCCGGCGACCGCGGCGTCATCCGGGCGGGTCTCTGCGAAAATCGCGCGATTGGCGTTGTCGTGGCCGGTGGCGAACATGCCATCGACATAGATCGATGCTCGAACGTCTCGCTCGATCGCGCGCCGTTGAATGTCGCCGAGCGTCTTCCCATCTGCAGCGAGTACGATGATCGGCTGAATGCTCAAGGCATTGTAGACGTTGCCGGCGCCGTCGCGATAATCTTCACCGATAATATCGGGCTTCTGCCCGGCAATCCCGGTGGCGAGGAAGGCGGTGACGTTCAGCTTCTGCCAGGTTGCCAGGTCCTCGCGCAAGACGATTGCAAATTTGGTATTGAACATGACGGTCATCTCCATTTCAGCCCGACAGGGTGTGCCGGAAGACGCATTATCGGGTGATGCCGCGATCGATCTTGAACGATTGTGCGGTGCGCCTGGCGACGGCATCCGGGTCGCACCTGCCGTCGATGGCATCGAACGCATCGAGGCGCGCTTGCACGGAAAATTTTTCGAGCCGCACCGTCACGACACCTATGCGATCGGCGTGACGCTGGGCGGTGTCCAAACGTTCCAGTACCGCGGCGAAAGCCGCTTCAGCAATCCCGGGAGCATCATCATCCTCCACCCGGACGAGGTCCATGATGGCGGCGCCGGAACGGAGATCGGGCTGCGCTACCGGATGATGTACCTGCAGCCGGAACGGCTGCTCGCAGCACTCGGCGAAACCGACCGTACCCTGCCCTTCGTGGCAGCACCGGTCGTG
>NZ_JAEPRP010000332.1:359-3030 GCF_016652895.1 Ensifer sp. SSB1 | reverse complement strand
TCAGGCGGTTAAAGGGCCCGGTTTTGAACCGGGCCAATTTTTTGTGCTGGTGAACCGTCGATCCAGCGCTGTTCTCCGTAAGCGTCCGGCCAGCACCCTCTTGAGAGGGTAATGCATCAGCGCTAAAGATGGTGTCCACCATGAAGATAGTGGACACCAATTCTGGAGCGCCGGGCGCGCCGTTTCGCGTGCGCGTGAACCGCACCGGTCGTCGGACCTTTTCGCGCGAGTACAAGCTCGAGGTCATTCGCGAATGCAGCGCGCACGGCGCTTCGGTCGCCGGCGTCGCGCTCTCCCACCGGATCAACGCCAATCTGGTGCGACGCTGGATCGTGCAGCACCGCAGCGGTCGGCTGTTTACGATGCCACCGTTGTTGCCGGTGACTTTGGCCGAGTCGAGCTCAGTGCCGGTGGCGGAAGCGAAGCCGGCGCCCAGCGGCATCATTGAGATCGAGCTGCACGGCGCATGCGTGCGCATACGCGGCGCAGTCGACACCGCCGCACTTCGCGCCGTCCTGGAGGCGCTGAAGCGATGATCGGCCTGCCCGCCGGCACGCGCGTGTGGCTCGCCGCCGGCGTCACCGACATGCGCAAGGGGATGGACGGCCTCGCTGCGCTCGTGCAGACGACGCTCGCCGCCGATCCGTTCTGCGGTCATCTATTCGTCTTCCGTGGTCGCCGCGGGGACCTGGTGAAGCTGCTGTGGTGGGCGGGTGACGGCATGTGCCTGTTCATCAAACGCCTGGAGCGCGGCCGCTTCGTGTGGCCGCAGGCCGATAGCGGTTCGGTGTGCCTGACGCCTGCGCAGCTCTCGATGCTGCTGGAGGGTATCGACTGGCGGCGACCGGCGAAGACCTGGCGGCCCGATCTCGCCGCGTAATTCGTTGTACCACCCGCCGGGGTAGGTTACTCTCGGCGCATGCACGCCGAGCCCGCCGCTCTTCCCGACGACGTCCAAGCTCTCAAGGCGCTGGTGCTCGCACAGCAGGCGCAGCTCACCGAGCGCGCCTTCGAGATCGAGCACCTGAAGCTGCTCATCGCGAAGCTGAAACGGCTGCAGTTCGGGCGCAGCTCCGAGAAGCTCGACCGCGAGATCGAGCAACTGGAGCTCAAGCTCGAGGAGCTGCAGGTCTCGGCCGTGCCGGCGCCGTCGAGATCGGCGAGCGCGGCACCGGCGCAAATCCCTGTTCGCCGGCCGCTGCCCGAGCACCTGCCGCGCACGCGCGTGGAGCACACGCCGACCTGTGCCTGCCCCGACTGCGGAGCGGCGATGTGCAAGATCGGCGAAGACATCGCCGAAGTGCTGGACTACGTGCCGGCGCGCTTCCGCGTGATCCAGCACGTGCGCCCGAAGCTCGCGTGCTCGGCGTGCGAGCGCATCGTGCAGCTCGAGGCGCCTTCACGGCCGATCGCGCGCGGGCTCGCCGGCGCGGGACTGCTCGCGCACGTGCTGGTGTCGAAGTATTGCGATCACCTGCCGCTGTATCGCCAGAGCCAGATCTACGCGCGTGAAGGCGTCGAGATCGGGCGCTCGACGTTGGCCGAATGGGTCGGCGGCTGCTTCCATCTGATGGATCCGCTCGTCACCGCGCTCGCGCGCTACGTCACAGCCGCCGGCAAGCTCCACGCCGACGACACGCCGGTGCCGGTGCTCGATCCCGGACGCGGTCGGACGAAGACCGGGCGCTTGTGGACCTACGTGCGCGATGATCGCCCGGCCGGCGGCACAGAGGCGCCGGCGGTGCTGTTCCGTTACGCGCCGGACCGTCGTGGGGAGCGTCCGCGCGAACACCTGGCGGAGTTCAGCGGAATCCTGCAGGCGGACGCCTACGCCGGCTTCGGTCATCTCTACGAAGGCGGCCGCATCCGCGAAGCGGCATGCTGGGCGCACGCACGGCGCGGCTTCTACGAGCTGCATCAGTCGACGCAGTCGCCGGTCGCCGCCGAAGCGCTTGAGCGCATCGGGGCGCTTTATGAGATTGAAGCCGAGATTCGCGGCAGTCCGCCGGAGCATCGCGCGGCAATCCGCCAGGCGCGTGCCGGACCGCTGCTCGAGTCGCTGCGCGAGTGGCTGCGCGAGATGCTCGCGCGCGTGTCGAAGAAGTCCGATCTCGCCAAGGCGATCGGCTACGTGCTCACGCGCTGGAGCGCGCTGACGCGCTACGTCGACGACGGCACGATCGAGATCGACAACAACGCTGCGGAGCGGGCGCTGCGCGTGGTGGCGCTGGGCCGCAAGAACTACCTCTTCTGCGGCTCGGACGCCGGCGGCGAGCGCGCCGCCGCGATCTACAGCCTCATCGGCACGGCAAAGCTCAATGGACTCGATCCGGAGGCGTACCTGCGCCACGTGCTCGAGCGCATCGCCGATCACCCGATCAACCGCGTCGAGGAGCTGCTGCCGTGGAATGTGGCGAGCACGCTCGTGGATAACCCGGCCGTCGAACTCGCCGCCTGAATCAGCGATACTGCGTCAAGGCGGTGCTGACCGGACGGTTACAGAGCGAAGCGGACTGACCTCGTTACTACTGATGCATTCATGACGCCCAACGCCCGCGTTGACCGGCGCCGTGAAGCGCGCAGCGCTGAACCGCGTCCGAGTCGAACGCAAAGTTAGACCGGCGTGCGTTTACGAAAATCAATAACGTACTCATCTCGATCGAACGAGGTC
>NZ_JAEPRP010000332.1:0-349 GCF_016652895.1 Ensifer sp. SSB1 | reverse complement strand
TCTTACCCACGCCAGGAGGACCTTGAACCAAATACAGTGGGAGCGTCGCTGTTAATTCCCGCAGCGCCTCTTGCTTTGGCTCGTCAAGCTTTAAAAAGGCTTCGTCCTCTTCAATGGAATCGTGAGTTTCGACAACACGCCGGCGCGGGTCGGTAATCATCCGAAGAAGTTCGTGGTGATCCTTTAGAGCTCGCAGCGCCTTAAGCCGGCGGCGGAACTGAACGTCACGCCCGATTGATCCGTCCGGTATGAGAAACGGTTCTGCGAGGAGCGGCGCAGGATTGATTCCAGTAAATACGAAGGTACTCGGCTGACCGGGGGTTTTCTCGATCTCCTGGAACCGCCATTC
>NZ_JAEPRP010000331.1:0-3068 GCF_016652895.1 Ensifer sp. SSB1 | reverse complement strand
ACGGCTCCGGGTCTGGCCTCCTCGATGGTCAGTCCGGCGCTTACTATACGGACGTCACCGCTCGCCTCGGGTTCACGCCGGTTCAGCAGGGGGCGGCACTGGCCAAGGCAACAATAAGGTCTATATCGGCTGGGGAACCGGGTCTGCCTTGCGGGCCCATCGATGTCACCGATCTGGGAAAAATCTGGACTGACTCCCTCGCAGGCGGCGCCCCGGCGAGCGGGTGGGTAAAGTTCCCCAATGGCTTGATATTGCAGACCGATTCCAGCGTCGTCTCCACCAACGTCTCCGCCGATGCGTCGATCACCTTTCCCACGTCCTTCCCGTCCGTGTGTTCCAGCGTAACGGCGTGCATCGGAGACGCGACACTCTCCGCGACCGATTTGAAGGTCTACGCGTCTCCGTCGACGACTGGCTTCTCGTTCCGCTCACCTCGTGCGCCGAGCACTTCCGTTCGCGTCGACTGGTTTGCCTGGGGGTACCGATCATGAAAATCTATGCACTCTTCGACGCCGCCGGCCCTGCTCTGGCTTTTGGACCGAAGACCTTTACCCGCCGATCGAGGAGGAGGGCACCGTCAACCCAGCGATCCCCGCGGGTGTCGTCGAGATCAGCGACGAGGATCACGCCCGCCTCGTAGAGTATCCGGATGCCTGGCGTTGGCAGAATGGGGCGGTTGTCGCCTACGAGCCGCCGGCGTCGTCTCCGGAAGAGGCAAGGGCAGCGATGCGCCCACTCACCGCCCGACAGCCCCGCCTGGGGCTGCTCGACGCTGGGATCTCGCCTTCGGCTGTCTCAGTCACCCTCGGCGGTGTGCTTGCCGGTCCCGACAAGAACAAGGCTCAAATCGAATGGGACTATGCCACTACCTTCGACCGCACACACCCGCTGATCGCGACCGTTGGCTCCGCGCTGGGGCTCTCAGCAGATTGATGGCATGTGGACGCGGCGGCCAATCTTTGAAGCCGGCCGACTTGAAAGCCCAGGGATTTTTGCCATAGATGGCGCGTCTGTGAAGTCGAACGCTCAGACAGCGAGCCCCTTGCGCCCTAAAGGGAGCTGGGGGCTTGCTTCATTGTCGTCTGGGAGTGAAAAGCTTGAAGCGCATCGGTGTCCTGTTTCTCGTCTCGGCACTTGCATCCTGTCAGTCGGCAGTTCCAGGGGAAGGGCCGCTAACCGGCGCTATCCTCTCCGATGCAGGCAAGTCGGCTGATGAATTGCATCGCGAAAGCGCCACCGTTTATGAGGTCGTAGACGTCGATAGCCGATCCGCAGGCACGATTTCCGCATATTCAAAGACCACTCTCTCCAAGCGTCTCGGCTTTGGTGGGCGGCCAGGAAATGCGACAATCGGCATAGGCGATCGCCTGGTTGTCTCCATTTTTGAAGCCGGCGCCGATGGACTGTTCTCCACCTCGAAATCGAAGTCGGCAAAAATAGATGTAGTGGTTCAACCCAACGGCCAAGCGGCGATCCCCTACGTCGGTGAGGTGAGGTTTGCGGGCTTGACCCTTGAGGAAGCGAGGCAGGGGATTGTTGAGGCGCTGAAAGGCAAGGCCGTCGAGCCCGACGTTATTATCACTTCGCTGGACACGGCTTCTCGGAAGGTGACAGTTACCGGCGCCGTCAACAGGCCATCCGTCGTGCCGCTTAACTTGTCCGGCGAACAACTCACCGATGTCATTACCAAGGCGGGTGGTGTGCGCGGGGAGACATATGACACGTTCGTCACCATCACGCGCGGGAACAAGTCTGGCACGGTGTTGATGAGTACGCTCATCAGCAACCCATCTGAAAACATCTGGGTTCAAGCGGGCGACGAAATCACGCTCGTTGAGGACCCTCGTCAGTTTACGATTCTCGGCTCCACTAAGATAAACAAACGGCGCGCCTTCGGTTCTCGTGACCTCAGCCTCATCGAGGCGGTGGGCATGAGCGGGGGCGGTGATGATTACGCGACTGACGCTCAAGGTTTCTTCGTATTCCGGTATGAAGAGCCCGAGATCGCGGCCGCTCTTTTAGGAAGAGCTCGGTATGACGCGATGCTCCGGAATGGGATGCGTCCTGATAGATATGGCCGAGTTCCGCTCGTCTACCGCCTCGATATGAGCCGCCCGGATAGCTTGTTGTCCGGGCAAACGTTCCCCGTGAACAACCGAGACATCATCTATGTTTCGCGTCACATAACGACCGACATCTCAAAGTTCCTTGGTATCGTCGGCAAGCCACTACAGGTGGCGAACTCTGGTGCAAGTGTGATGCATCGCGCCGCAGATATGGGCGACTGACGCGTTACGACATCACTAGCAGGCGGTGCCCGTAGAACTCGCTTGAACTCCAAAGGGGGGTGGAATCGTGGGCTTTGGTGAAATTCTCATTATTGCCAACCCCCGGGTTTCGACGAGCGAACGAGATAAGCGCCTCCTTGTACATATCGACCGCGCGTAGAGGACAAAGGAATAACTTGTTTGAGGTGAACAAGAACGGGGCTAAGTTGGGCTTGCGCTCGAGAAAACGCCCCACGGCCTCAACTATGCTCAGACATTCGGTGTTGAGGAAGTCGTCGACAGAGATTATCCCCAGCGGATGCTGTCGTTTCACGAAGATACTCCAATGTTGATTCTCGGATCACGCCACCTGCTCCCCCATTGTCTTATCCGTTCCGAAAGGCTCCGCTGACTCAACCATAAGCAGCACCGTGAATCCAGACCAAAAGTCGGGGTCTGATGTCGGAGCTGAGATGAGCGTCATCATCCCTCAGCAATCGCCCTCACGACGTCGCTGTTTTCGCCGCAACATTGGGCGGCGATTTCCAAACAGCGTCGCCGCTCAAGCAGAATCGCCTCAGCAATCATCATCGTCGGGTCGCGCTGCCCGTGGGCCAAGTGGAGGGCTGAAAGAGTCCACGCTGCTTTGGCAATGTGGTCTGGGATCATTTCCACCTCAGTTGAACGTGAGCGCGACGAACAGCCCACTGCTTTCGGCGTTGACGGGATCGCAATAGCACTTTCTTTCAGAACTTCTGCTTTGCCCGCTTCGGCATAAAGTAGGTTCGGATATTGACGAGT
>NZ_JAEPRP010000035.1:39473-46403 GCF_016652895.1 Ensifer sp. SSB1 | reverse complement strand
TCATCAGCTCGCAATCTCAAACCTGAGCACGTCCGGTCTTTTGGGGGCAACTCCATAGAAGAAAACGGGCTCGCCGCAGCGAGGGCAACGTGCGTTGGGGTTGACGTAGCATCCCGATAACGAATTTGCTCCGTGCTGCTTTAGAAGAAGCCGAGCATCACGCTCGCGAAAGCTCTGCGTGTAGTCCGCAAGCGCCGCTCTTGACCGGCCGTAATTCACGCACCAGCCGCAGGTGCAGTCGCTATAGTGATTGTGGCCCGTCACGCTCGCCTTTCCACCTTTCCGTTAGATGATCGATTTGCATGTAACCAAAGATGGCGCACAGGTAGGCAGCGTGTCCAGATAGGACGCGGCATGCGGAAATTATTTCCCCAAAACCGGGGTTGCGTTTTTCATCGAGGCAAGTGGTGTCGGAATCCAGATTGCCGAGGTGTCGTCTCCAAATGGGATCGCGCGTCCCTGAAGTGCGCAGATGGCAACCCAACAGCAGACGATTGCATCCAGCATGTCTTCAAAGGCCTTTAGCTCCACCGCACTCGCCTTCGGCTCGATCGGCGGCAACATTCGCCCAACGCCGGAGAAGTTGGCTTCGAGCAGACTAACAATTTCGTGCCATTGAAAGAGAAGATTTTCTCGCCGTTGTTGGGCATTGATGCTCGGCCAATATTTCCGAGCCTTCTGCGCCTTGTAGGGCAAGCGCTCTACCGCACAAGCGAGCTCAACCAAGGCGGGGTGAGGGTAAACCTCAATCAGAGCTCGTGGAAAAATTGCCTCGGTGGCCAATGTGTAGCCCTCACCTTCGGCCTGCGCGCGCAATGTGTCGCTGATGATGCCCGGGCGAATGTCACTCGGTGAGTGCGTGCTGCATTTCCGACTGCCATAGGCTCGTGATACCGCATCATCCGACCGGCGCCGGCCGACAATCGGAGAATTTGACAGGGGCATGTCTACGGCGACGATGTCGATCGGCGCTGCAGCCAATTTCCTCCCAGCTTGGAGAAGTGCACTGACATCCGGAGCTCTTCCGAGAGGCTTGGGTTCGCAAACAAGACTTTCGTCAGCCAAAGCCTGAAAGCGTTGATACGACGGAGCTACTGCTCGAAGCTGCCATTCATCGCCAATTAGGACGGCGAGCGCGACGCCACTCGGTTGTGTCAAAGTCCACGCAGCGTCTATGCCGATGACAGCTGCACGAGTGCCGCCGGTCGCCGCATCCCATTCTTGGTTCATCGTTCCTCTCATGGGGCCTGGATGCTGCGAATATACTGAATAGATGATTGTTAATCATTCCAAGCAAATATTCGCCGATTCTGATTGATGTACTGTAATTTATCCCGAACTGAAGGAAACCTCTTCAGGTTGGTGTATTGCGTTTCCTGAAGAGCTTGGGCCAGGGGCGTGCTAAAGTACAGTCGGCGTGTTGCTGAGAAGCGGTTTTCGAGTGTTTATGTGCCCGTTGCCGGGGACCAATGCAATTATTGTGGCATGCCAAGCGACGGCAGAGTTGACCACCAGCCGCCTGTCTATGTTCTTCACCGCTTCGCCAAAGGTGGGCTCGTCACCAAACGAGAGATACGGAACCATTTTGGCCAGTGTAAGCTGGTTCCTTGTTGCACCATTTGCAATATGGGGCTCGGTTCGTCCCATGGCTCAGCTGACATTGAGCGTAGACGAGAGATTGTGAACTGGTTTCTCCCCGATGAGCGTTATCCCGAAGATAAGCTGATCTTGGGTCTCGGACACAAACTCTTGGAGCAAAGACTAAGCGGGAACCGCGGCGTCGAGGTCTACGAGTTTCCCGGTGTTGGACGTTCCATCTACCTAAGTGCTTTGCTTGGCTTGATCAACGGCGAGTACGCTAGCCCTGAAGCCTTCCCCCCATGGCTACAGCAGTCCCAGTCTGAACTCGCAGGTTGGCTTCGTAAAGCGCCGAAACGCAAGAGCCGGTATTTTCTGGATATGGCCAACCTTGCGAGCTACGACCTACTTCCTCACGCGCGGACCGATCCTCGCGGCCAGTTCGACGATTCTCAAGACGATCTTTTCGGCAATAGCGCTTCTGATTTAGAAAAGAGGTGAGGGACACCTGTTGACGGCAATAGCACTGACGAATGCAAGAACCAGTGCCGCTTCCCGCCAAGGGTGGCTTTGTTACTATTGCGGACTGCCGATGTGGGAACGCGATCCCCAATTGTTCGTCCGGCGGTACGGAGTGTCGCGAAAGGAGGCGCAACGCTTTCGCTGCACAGCAGAGCACCTTGTTGCGCGCCACCAAGGGGGAAACAATGGTCAGGCAAACATTGTCGCCGCCTGCCAGTTTTGCAATCGAGCTCGACATCGAAAAAAGGAACCCTTGTCAGCTTCCGATCATATCGCCCACGTTCGCAAACGCCTCACGCGAGGGAAGTGGCTGCCACATCATCTGCATGCGCTATTTTACACGGCTAGCGGGGCGACATAGATTGAGCGTGCAGCAGAAGGGATGCAAAGGGCGACTATCGATCCTAAGCGGAAATAATTTGACTGGTCTCCAGCGACGTACATTGCGTCAGCGTCGGAGTATCGCTTGATGACGTCCAGAACATCAACGTTAGCTTCGCCGTCGTTTTGTTCGTTCATGATCGCGTTCTGCCGTTGCTTTCAAAATCTTGGAGCCACTGCCTTGCAAGGCGACGAGCGTCGTTAGCTTGCTGTTCGCTCATACGCCCGATCAGCGCTTGCTTGAACGGAATGTTGAACCCCCGAAGCTGCAGTATTTCGACCCACTTTAGCGCCTCGACAAGATCGGGCGGTGTGCCCCACCCGTTGGAGTAGGATGTCGCGAGACTATGTTGTGCATCAGGAAGACCTTCATGGGCTGCTTTCATGAATAAGGGGAATGCCTTGCCATAGCTTTGCGGCACGCCATCGCCGCTGGCATACAGCAGGCCCAAATTCTGCATTGAATTGAGCATCCCTTGCGCAGCGGCTTGTTCATACCAAGAGGCGGCGCGGACTTTATCAACTTCAACGCCATATCCTTCGTCATAAGCGAGGCCAATATTGTGCTGCGCTTCTGCAATCCCTTGCTTCGCCGCCTGTTCAAACCAATGCGCTGCCTTGGTATAGTCTTGTGCTACCCCTTCACCGTGAAAGTACATTTGCGCGAGATTATATTGCGCGCCAGCGACGCCCACCTCGGCGGCTTGACGGTAAAGGCGTTCCGCGTCCGCAAATTTGTTTGCCTTGTAAGCCTCAAAACCGAGCAGGAAATCCTTGTCTGCCTCGTCGCGCGATTGGCGTGTCTTCGTTTGCGACAGACCGGCTTTGGATGCACTCTCGCTGGCTCGATATTGAGGAAAGATCGGAAGGTGGAACTGATCGAAGAACCGGGCGACGTCGTAGAGCGGCATGAAGCGTCCTTCCTCGCGCACAGTCTTTAGAAATTCACTTCCTTCAACGAGTTGAATGCTTCCCACCCACGCCCGCCCGAATGCGGCAAGGGCCTCGCGAATGAAGGCGGTGCTGCTTATCACCGACCACCATTCACCAAAGGCGGCTTCTGAAAAAGGCTTGGATGGATAGGCGCTAGGTCGCCAATTCTGGAAGCTGTCTATGTGAGCATGGCGGTACCAACTGAGCTTCAGAAATTCCTTGTCGATACTGGAGTCCTTCTCGGATTCCTTTAGAAGCTGCTCATAGGCTTCGCGCGTTTCCTCGCCGGCACGGCCAAAGAGATCAGTGCCGTACTTCTTTAGGTAGTAAAGTTCGCGTCCCCAGTCGGTCGAATGCGCTGCCGCTCCACGGGACATGAGAAACTTTAAGCATTTGTCGATTTCGGCGTTACCATTCGTCATTACAAAGGAAGGCAGAGCGTGAATCCCTAGACCGGGCGACTTCCCGCCGCTCATCGCCATCTGATTGGTCAGGCTGATAAGTGCGTTCATTGTGAGTTCCGCAAAGTTCGCGGAGACTGCAACGCGGGCGCTGACATCGTCCAGCATATAAATCTCGCCACCTGAGAAATGCATCCAGCGGCAGAAGAAGCGCAGATTGGTGCTTTCCTCCATATAGCCGAAGGCGTACGCCGTCGGCCCGTTCGGGTTGAAAAGGAACCAGCTTGCCAGAATGCTGCCGGTTCGTGCGCCCATGACGCCCTCGAACTTTGAAACCTGATCCGCCAATGTGAAGCCCTCCTCGCGCCAGAGTGATGGTCCGACAGGTTGGCAATCCGCGTGAGATTGGGCAGCTTACCATAAAGCCCGACGTGTGCCGCCTTGCAAGGCGCACGTAGGAATGCTTCCTCTGCGTCAGCGTCTTTTTTCCCATCGGCGCGCACAAGCATACCTGGTGCAATGTCGTCCAGAACATACCGACCAAAGAATATCAGTTCTTCTTGTGAAAATTCCTCCTGACTGCCGTTCCGGAATGTCGTACAAGAGTGTCGTACAAGCATATTAGACGAGCAGGATTTGGTAATCTTCTTAAAGGCTTGAAAAAGGACAATTCCCTTAGCTGGGAATCCTGGCGCCCCAGCCATCTGTTTCAAGTCGATTGCTTCAATCACCTACATGAAGGCTCGCGCTTCATGCAGGTGAGCTCAGTTTTTCGCCCAATGGTTCGCCTCTGCGGCCACAAGACGGCAGAGACCGGGGACATTTACCAGCCCCCGCTCGGCGACTTCTTCTGCGTTGGTATGGCTGTGGCCCCTACCACCGGCTGCGCGTTGACTTGCTATCGCTGTTTTCTCGAGAAAAGCGGTCTTCTCTTTGCATCCAAATCGGCGATTTGAAGGTGATCGGCGTGGAAGCGGGAGGTGAAATGCTCAAGCCACCGGGAATGCCGGGCTGATTGTTACCCTTGCCTCCCCCTACCTGGCCGTGCGTGCCTCCGCCGCCGGATTTGGCAATCGCGCGGGAACTGAGGCTTGTACCAAGCAGTAGGGTTATAGTGGGAGGCGTTACCGCGGCAAAGCGCCCAGCCTTCATGAGAAAATTTCGGCGAGCTTCAGCTTCTGTTGTCAGTTCTTCGGGGGTTTGTTCTAATTCTTTTGTGTTATTTTTAGACATGATCCACCTAATAATAATTAAGTTAAAACAACATCATTATGTTAACAGCATTTTTAAGGGATGCAATTGGTAGAAATATTTCTGTAATACTTAGATGTTGCACGAGGAGGGTTTTGTGGAAGGGAATGATTGTGATGCGGCGCCGATATAGATCGGTTCACGTCGAGCCTGTTTGTGGATGATGCCGAGCTTCCTGGTATCCCACAGGAGGAACGTGATCGCTGAGATCATTCCTTCCGCAGTCAGCGAAGGCCCCGCGTGCTGAACGCCGAGCCGACCGGTGGTTGGGCCACGTGAGAACAGGCGGCATCCGATCGGAACAGGGGTGAAGCGTGGAGCCTGTCGAGGCCTTCTTTCAATCACCCGATCCGAAACGGCCGATCCCGGCCGTGGGTTCGGGCTTCTACTTGCACTCTTGTCAAGTCACTCTGCAACTGACACGCTAACTGCGTTGATTCCTACTTGTATGAGGGAGAAGATGGCTCACAAATTCGAAATCTACAAAGACAAGGCTGGTGAATACCGGGTGCGCTTCAAGTACAACAGCGAAGTGATGTTCTCGACCGAGGGCTACAAGACCAAGGCCAGCGCGCAGAACGCCATCGACTCGATCAAGAAGAACGGTCCCGAAGCACCCGTAGAAGACAACAGCAGCAGCTGAGTTCGACACGATCTCCTGGAAAAAACCCGCCGATTTTCACCGGCGGGTTTTTTGTTTCTTGAGGTTTAGCCTGCGGTCGCTGCCGGCTTGGTCTGGGCCGGGGCGCCCAGGAACTCTTCGCACCAGCTCGGGCCTTCCGCGCGCTTGTGGTCGCCGGCGATGCGGATCGAGCGGATGACATAGTCGGACGAGACGGTGAGCTGAACGGAGCAGCTCAGGTATTCCGCGCGGGCCGAGGCGATGCGCTTGCCGCGCTTGCCGTCCTTGGTGGTTTCGTATTGGGCCGGGACCTTGCGGGTCTTGTAGCCGCCCTTCCAGCTATAGACGGTGGAGCTGCCGCTTTCGACGTCGGAGATCGGCGGACCGTATTGGGCGAAGAAGCCGCCGGCCGGCTGGCCGAGCCAACGCGCTTCGACCGCGTTTCTGGAGATCCCCGTTCCGGTCGTGGTGCAGCCGGCGAGCACGAGCGCGAGGCCCGCCACCGTCATCATGCGGAAGTTCATGTTTCTGTCCCTTTGGCTCTCGTTCTGAAATAGGCGTGGCGCGGAAGCCCGTATCCCCTGGTTTTCCGCGCTTTCCGTTGTGCCTCTAGCGCCAAACCAATAGAAATGAAATCCACGCCGCACCCTCGATTTGAGGAAAATATGAAGCGTTGCAGAAAGTCCCTATTGGGCGTGCTTCCAGGCGTCATCGACGCCCGCCAAACGGCAATCTCCGCACGAGTTTTCCACCGTCACAAATTTTTTGAAAAAGGCGCAAGGTTTTTCGAGATAGGCGCTTGTGAAATCAAAATGCCTGTTCTATAGAGGCGCCGCTGGTCACGGAGTGTAGCGCAGTCTGGTAGCGCACCACGTTCGGGACGTGGGGGTCGCAAGTTCGAATCTTGCCACTCCGACCAGCCGAAAAGCCTGGAAATCCGGGCTTTTTTCGTTTTTGGCGGTATGTTCCGTCTTCGCCGTGGCAACGACGGCGACGAAGATTTCCCACTGTTTTCGACCAGTTCGACATGCAACCTGCAAGATCAGGTGCCGTTGCGCTGCGATGAGCTTTCGATGCGTGAACGCTGACGGCAGGTGCTGGCAGCCACTTGCATTTTTCTATAGGGTCGTTGGGACAGCGCGTGGGGGCGTAATCCTTGCACTACAATCCAGCTCTTGATGGATTGCGGGCGGTGGCGGTTTTCACCGTCGTCGCGTTCCATTGCCGTTTTCCGTTTGCTCT
>NZ_JAEPRP010000035.1:23983-39463 GCF_016652895.1 Ensifer sp. SSB1 | reverse complement strand
CGGGATGGTCGGGGTCGACGTCTTTTTCGTTCTTAGCGGTTATCTGATCACCACGATCCTCCGCAGCGGCATCGGGTTGCCGGAATTCTACTGGCGCCGGGCGACCCGCCTATACCCGCCGCTGTTGCTGATGCTGGCTGCCTATGCAGCTTTGGCGCCCTTGGTATTCCCGGCGGCCAATCCAGCCTTCGACGTCCTGCTGGCAGGGCTTTACCTGTCCGATTACACGATGGCCTTCTGGTATCAGCCATTGAGTATCGGCCACACTTGGTCGCTTGCCGTCGAAGAGCATTTCTATCTCGTTTGGCCTCTGGTCATTCTGGCAACTCGACCGCTTCCTGTACGGCCGTTGATGTGGTTGCTGGCGGTTGGATTTGTCGTCGCAACGACCTGGCGAATCGTGGATGCCCATGTGTGGCAAGATTGGCATCGCACTTATTTTCGGTTCGATACGCGCATGAGCGGCCTGATCCTCGGCGCGCTGATCGCCGTCATGCCATGGCGGCCGCGAGGGGAGCGCGTTCGGTTCATAGGACGGGTATCGATTTACATGCTGCTTGTGGCGCTGTTGTTCTTCCGGTTCCGCAACATCTGGTTCATCGGCTGGGGCGGCATCGCCGTCGATTTGGCAGCCGCGGGCTTGGTCCTGTCGTTGGTCTCGGGTGAGACGGCGATCTCTCGATTCCTCGCGAGAGACGG
This sequence comes from Ensifer sp. SSB1, assembly GCF_016652895.1. Classification (NCBI taxonomy): domain Bacteria; kingdom Pseudomonadati; phylum Pseudomonadota; class Alphaproteobacteria; order Hyphomicrobiales; family Rhizobiaceae; genus Ensifer; species Ensifer sp. SSB1. Next base: position 38,764 of record NZ_JAEPRP010000035.1, on the reverse strand, counting down.
GCTGCGCTATCTCGGCCTGCTTTCCTACTCGATATATCTCTGGCATTACCCCATTGCCCTGGCGCTCCGGGACCAATTGGATCCCTTCACCACATCAATCGTGGTGGGTGGGCTGGCGACACTCATCGCCGCGGTCTCGTACAGGTACATCGAGAAGCCGCTGAAGGACCTTAGAGACCGCAGGCGAGCCGCCTGATCCCCTCAAGAGGGGGCAATGGGGGCAGTGCTCTGTCATTCATCGCCTCCTATGAGCCGTTGGTCGAATAGCCGTGCATTCGCGTCCGGGTTGGCCTGTCTGCGTGCAGGCGAAGGCTCTAGGTTCCCGCCACAGTCCATCAACGATGAGGAACGGGAATGTCGATCAAGCACCTATCCATTGCCGCCGTTCTGCTAGTCGCCGGCCACACCATGGCGGCGGCGCAGAGCTGCGAGAAGAATTTCAAGGCGTCGGGCGTGCCGCTGGTGACACCGGTCTATTACAAGACCTGGCAGGAGTTTCCGAAGCTGAAGCCCGAGGCCACCTTGCAGCGGATGGCGCGGGGTGTCGCCGCGGAAGGGTTTTCCGGAATCGAGATCAACAAGTCGCTCGGAACCATCGAGGCCTATCAGGATACCGCCGGCTCCGGACGGCTGCAGACGTTGCGCGTCGTTGCCCGCAAGCGTGGTTCAGGCACGCGGGTTGATGCGATGTTCGATATTCAGGTGGGGCAGGTGGCCACCAAACAGGTGGTGCAGGAGGGGCTCTGCAACATCATCCGCTCCGCAGTCGAGTAGGGACCGGGCGGGCCCGGCGTCCAGGTAGAGGCAAGAGAGCGTTCCCATCATCGATGGCAACGCTCCATCCCCCTGTCAGCGCTGCCGCTCGAGCGTCGTTAGCACCGACTGGGCAGCGGCCTGCGCCTGCAGCACCGATGTAAAGTTGCCCTGGGCGGGATAGGTGACACCGCGAAACTTGATGACGAAGCACCATTTGCCATTGACGCGCTTCTCGACCTTCACGGTGGTTTCCGGTTGCTTATCCGTGCTCACCTTCTCGTCTCCCTGATTCGGCGCATCGTTGCGCGAAAGTCGTCCAGATACGCCGGAGTGGCCGCTTGTGTCCATCGGTACCGCTGATGCGGGATAGAAGGATCGCATTGGGAGAAGGGCGAGAGGATAGGCCTTGCCGGGTGATATCCAGCTGACGTTCACGGTCAGGCGGACTGTCCCACAACGTTCAGAAACGGTGAAACAGCCCTTTCGATCCTCATGATCGACGCGCCAACTTACGAATGCGAAGGCGGATGAAAAGGTGCGATCTGTGCGATTTCGGGTCAAGGTGAAGCGATTGCCAGCCCTGTCCTGTTTTGGGACGATGACGCCAGACGGCGAGACCTTTCCGAAGCAATGCGATTGGGCGCGGGTGCACGGCGGTCCTTTCAGCGCCGACGGCGCCGCAGCATCATCAGCGTGCCACGGCTTTATTGTTCACTTTGAAACGCCGTGTTCACCGAACGGTGCCTTATCAATGTGAACAATCGGGGCGATATTGCATTCAACACTTGTTCTTACCCGAGAGCCGAAGATGTTGAAGGAACCGATACTCACCTTTCGCGAGATCGCCATATGGACCGCCATACTCGGCAGCGTCGTCGGCTATCAGCTTTGGCAGCACGCCGAACCCGCTCCGCTGACGATGATCCTTCCGGCAATCGAACAGCAGCTTTGACGATGGATGCCGGGAGGAGGTCACTCCTCCGGCATGCCGTTACGTCGCGCCGCCTGCAGCAATTCGATTTCGCCGGCAACCGGGCCGAACTGGTTCTCCAATCGCTCGGCTTCCTCCGCATCGAGGCGATACCTCCTGGCAAATGCCTCGATCGATACGGTGCGACCGCGAACGCCGTGCTGTCTCGCGCCTTCGTCCTGATGTTCCGTTTTCATGACGCTCCTCCCATGCGGCAGGGAGATAGGGTGACAGAATTGTTTGCAAAGGCCAAACTCGGCCGCGTCGTTTCAACAACGCAAAAGGGGCCCGTTCGGGCCCCTTCTCTTATCTGCGGCGACGATCGTTCAGCCGTCGATATCGTCGATGATCTCGATCGCCCTGCCGGCGCTCACGCGCCGGACCTCGGCTTCCTCGCGGCGGCCCGCAAAGAGTTCGGTCGCCATCAGCTGGTCGGCAAGGTCGGCCGGCAGCGAGAGGATGACGCGGGCGTCTTCCGTATGGATGCCGCCGAATGCCGAACGCTTCGCCGTGATCATGCCGCCGGCCACCGTGTTGTTGGTGTCCGGATCGATCAGGATGAAAGCACCGGTGGTGCGGTTCTGCTCGTAGGTGTCGAAGATCGCCTGCTCGTCGAAGGCGAGATGCACCTTGCCGATCGCGTTCATCGGCAGCTGATCGGCGTGGTTCCACTTGCCGGTCTTGAGGTCCAGCTGGTTGGCCGGCTGCACCTGAACGCGCTGGCGGCGGCTGCCGCTCTTCAGCCAGTAGCGCTTGCCGGGCTGGATGCCTTCCGGCTGCAGTGCGACGAGCTGGGCGTCGAAGGCGAGGCCGGTCAACGGCTGGCTGTCGATCGCCACGATCATGTCGCCACGAGAGACGTCCACCTGGCGGTCGAGCACCAGCGTGATGGCGTCACCGGCCACGGCCGCATTGCGCACCAGATCGAAGGTGACGATCTTGGTGACGTTGGCGACCATGCCTGAGGGCAGGATGACGACGCTGTCGCCGGGCTTCACCGAGCCGCCGGCAACCGTGCCCTGATAGCCGCGGAAGCTTTCACCGGGGCGCGAGACGCGCTGTACCGGCAGGCGGAAGCCGACAGTCTGGGCCGAACGGGTCGTTGCCAGTTCCAGCACCTCGATCAGCGTCGGGCCGTCATACCAGGGCATCGAAGCGCGACCGTCATAGACGACGTTCTCGCCCTTCAGCGCCGAGACCGGGATTGCCGTGACCTGGCGGACGCCGAGCGACAGCGCCAGTTCGCGGAATTCATGGTTGATCTCTTCGAAGCGGTTGCGGTCGTAGTCGGTCAGGTCGATCTTGTTGACCGCCAGCACGAACTGCTTGAAGCCCATCAGCGTTGCGATCGTCGCATGCCGGCGGGTCTGTTCCAGGAGACCGACGCGAGCGTCGACGAGCAGCACGGCGAGATCCGCGGTCGAAGCGCCGGTCGCCATGTTGCGGGTATATTGCTCATGGCCGGGCGTGTCGGCGACGATGAACGAGCGCTTGTCGGTCGAGAAATAGCGATAGGCGACGTCGATGGTGATGCCCTGTTCGCGCTCGGCCTGGAGGCCGTCGAGCAACAGCGCGAAATCGGGCAGGCCGAGATCGTTCTGCTTGCCGTTGGAATCGCGCTGCAGCGTCGCCGCCTGGTCTTCCTTGACCGCCTTGGTATCCCAGAGCAGGCGGCCGATCAGCGTCGACTTGCCGTCGTCGACCGAGCCGCAGGTGATCAGGCGAAGCGGGCGGCTGTCGCGCGTGGCGCGCGCCGGCTCCTGTGCCGGGAAAGCGAGAACTTCGCCGGCTGCAACGTCCTGAACGGCATTCGCGGTTGCGGGAGCAGTCATCAGAAATATCCTTCGCGCTTCTTCTTTTCCATCGAGCCGGATTGGTCACGGTCGATGGCGCGGCCCTGGCGTTCGGAAACGGTCGCGGTTTCGAGTTCGGAGATGATGTCGTCGAGCGTCGTGGCGTTCGAGCGGATGGCGCCCGTCAGCGGGAAGCAGCCGAGCGTGCGGAAGCGGATCACTTCCTCGCGCTTGGTCTCGCCCGGCAAGAGTTCGAGACGCGGATCTTCGGCGAGGATCATCATGCCGTCGCGTTCGACGATCGGGCGCTTCTCGGCGAAGTAGAGCGGCACGATCGGGATCTCTTCAGCCTGGATGTAGCGCCAGATGTCTACCTCGGTCCAGTTGGAGAGCGGGAAGGCGCGCACGCTCTCGCCCTTGCGGATCATGCCGTTATAGACGTTCCAAAGTTCCGGACGCTGGTTGCGCGGGTCCCAGCGGTGGTCGGGCGTACGGAAGGAGTAGATGCGCTCTTTGGCGCGGCTTGCCTCTTCGTCGCGGCGCGCGCCGCCGAAGGCAGCATCGAACTGGCCGGCGTCGAGCGCCTGGCGCAACGCCTCGGTCTTCATGATGTCCGTATAGAGCGCCGAACCGTGGGTGAACGGCGTGACGTTTTCGGCAGCCCCCCGCGGGTTGACGTGCTCGATCAGGTCGAGGTCGTAGCGCTCGACGATCTCGTTGCGGAACGCGATCATCTCGGCGAACTTCCAGCCGGTATTGACGTGCAGCAGCGGGAACGGGACGCGGCCGGGATAGAAGGCCTTGCGCGCGAGGTGCAGCAGAACGGAGGAATCCTTGCCGATCGAATAGAGCATGACCGGGCGCTCGAACTCGGCGGCCACTTCGCGGAAGATGTGGATCGCTTCATTTTCCAGTGCCTTCAGATGCGGATCGAGCGGCGGTTTGGCGCTCTGCGGATTATGCAGTTCCGTTTCCGGATGGATATGGGGCATTTCAGTCTCCGGGAGGATTTGTCTTCAGAAGAGCGCGCCAGCCTCAGGCGGCGCTGCTCGCATTCGGGATGGTGGAACTGGCAGCAGTTTCCGGAACATGCAGACCACATTCGCGCTTTTCGTCGTTTTCCCACCACCAGCGCCCGGCGCGCTCCGGCTCGCCGGGCTTGATGGCGCGGGTGCAGGGCTCGCAGCCGATCGACGGATAACCGCGGGCGTGCAGCGGGTTGACCGGTACGGCATTGGCCGCGACGTAAGCGCGGATGGTCTCGATGTCCCAGTCCGCCAACGGATTGATCTTGATGAGGCCGCGTTCGGCGTCCGCCTCGGCAAAGGGTGTGGAGGCGCGGTTACCCGACTGGCCGCGACGCAGGCCGGTGATCCAGAAGGTTGCCCCTTCGAGTGCGCGCGCAAGCGGCTTCAGCTTGCGCACGTCACAACAGGCATGCCGGGCTTCGACGCTTTCATAGAAGCCGTTGAGGCCGTAACGCGCCGCATAGGCGTCGACGTCGGCCTGCTCCGGGTGATAGCGCTTGATCAGGCTACCGTAGGTTTCTTCGGTCTTGTCGATGAGGGCGACCGTCTCATTGAACAAGCGCCCGGTTTCCAGTGTTGCGACGTCGATGGACAGCTTGTTTCCGCCGATGGCAGCGGTGATCACCTGGTCCTCAATGCCAAGCGAGGTCGTGAAGACGGCGCGTCCTTCAAGACTGGCGACAAGGGCCAGCCGCCCGGCGAGATCCAGGCCTTCGAGCGTCTCGTTCAGTGCCTTGGCAGTGGTTTCGAGGGTTGACGTTGTCATGGCTGCGTCCTGTTCCAACTTGGTCGGAATATCGCAGCCCAATGCGACAATGGACAGAAATAGCGGTTTCTAATGCTCTTTGTTTGGAGCAAATCTGCCTCTCAGAATGAAAGGCAGCGAAAAACCGAATATAGACTAGTAAATTACTAGATTTTATACTTTAATTGCGGTCGGAGAACAGCGTTCAATAGGAAAAGGCGCGAACCAGGCGGTACGCGCCTTCGCTACGGATGGGCCAAGCCGGCCGTCAGAATTCCGCCCAGCCGTCCTCCTGTGGCTGCGCTGCGCCGCGATAGGCGCTGGCGAGCTTGCGGCTCAAGGCGCGGGCGGGCGAGGGCGCGGCAGTCTCTTTGCTCACCCTTGCCACGAGGTGGGGTGTGGCCGGGCGGCCGCCACCGGTCTTGAAGCGCATCAGCAGATCGTTGAGCGCGCCAGCCTCACGGGCGAGGCTATGGCTTGCTGCGGTCGATTGCTCCACCATTGCCGCGTTCTGCTGTGTTCCCTGGTCGATCGCGTTCACCGCGGTGTTGATCTGCTGGATGCCGGCAGCCTGTTCGCGTGCGCTTTCGACGATCGCGGTCACGTGGCTGCTGATCTCCTGGACCTCAGTGATGATGCTTTCGAGTGCCGTGCCGGTTTCGCGCACCAGCGTGACGCCGGACTTCACCTGCTGGCCGGATGTGGCGATCAGCACCTTGATCTCCTTGGCGGCCTGTGCGGAGCGCTGGGCAAGCTCCCGCACCTCCTGGGCGACGACGGCGAAGCCCTTGCCGGCTTCGCCGGCCCGTGCCGCCTCGACGCCGGCGTTCAGCGCCAGGAGGTTGGTCTGGAAGGCGATATCGTCGATGACACCAATGATACTGGAGATCTCCCGCGATGAGGCTTCGATGCCGCTCATGGCGGTGACTGCATTGCCGACGATCTCGCCGGACTTCTCCGCAGCACCGCGGGTGCGGGTCACGAGCATGCCAGCTTCCTCCGCACGCCGGCTGGCATCCGCAACGGTGGTCGCGATCTGGTCGAGCGCCGCCGCCGTTTCCTCGACCGATGCGGCCTGCTGCTCCGTGCGCTTGGAGAGGTCGCCGGCGGCCGCGCGGATTTCGCTGGCGCCGGCATTGATGCTGCGGGCGTTATCGCCGACCGAGCGTAGCGCATCTTCGAGATTGGCGACGGAGCTGTTGAAATTGGTGCGCAGCGCGTCGAGCCGTTCGGCAAGCGGCGTTTCGATCCGGAAGGTGAGGTCACCTTCGGCCAGCCGGTCGAGGCCGTGGCCGAGTGCATTGACCGCGGTCTGGATTTCGGCTGCTTCCTTGGCCTTCTGTGCCTCGCGTTGCTCCCGCTCGCGTTCTGAAAGTGTTCGGCCAGCCTCCGCCTCCTGCTCCAGCCGCTGGCGTTCCAGCCCATTGTCGCGGAAGACCGCGACGGCACCGGCCATCTGGCCGATCTCGTCGCGACGACCTTCGCCGAAGATCAGCGTCGCGAGATTGCCGGCTGCGAGTTGCCGCATGGCCTCGCGCAGCTTCGTCAGCGGCCGGAAGAGGCCGGCAACTACGAACCACACCGTTGCCCCGAGAAGCGCGATGGCAAAGGCGGCGATCATGACCTGCCATCGTGTCAGGGTGTCCTTTTCCACCTTGGCTGCTTCCAGCTCCTGGTTGGCTTCTGCGAGCTGAAGCTTGACGAGAGCGCCAATCGGCTCTGCCAGCGGGTCGATGGCCGCATAGAGGCGGCCGTCGATAAACCGTCCGAACTCGGCCATGTCCTGTCGATCGATGATCTCGAGCATGTCCCTGACCGCCTGCTCGCTGTCGACGCGGGCTACGTCGAAGGTCTTCGCAAGCTTCTGTTCCTCAGGTGTCAGTCTCGTTGCTTCGTATGCCCGCCATTCCTCATCGATGGTGTCGAGCGCTGCGCTGATCTTGTCCTTGCCCTCCGTCCACCCGAGCGCGCCGCTTCGCATCTTGTGAGTCGTATCGACGATTTCGACGGCATACATGTCGGCGACGGTATCGAGTTGCGCCACAGGCAGCAGCCGGTCGGCGACGATCGATTCGGTTCGTTTGGAGATCGATGTCATCGCATTGAAGGCCATGACGATCATGACCAGCATGGCGACGGCGAGCAGGGATAAACACAAGAGCAGGCGTGCTTTGATTGTCATGAGTAACGCTCCGCGGTTACCCGCAAGGCAAATCATCCTCGGCCGGCGACCGCGGGCGCACCGCAAGGACGTCGGGAAGCGAGCTCGCCTTGGCAGGGGAGTGATGACGATGATGGGATGGAGCACGCGACATCTCGCGGCGAAACTGCCGTCATGGCGTTCGCCCAGCGTTCACTCCGTCTCATATAGACATAACAACCGGAGATTAAAAATGGCTAAATTTTAAGCTGTTTATTAATGTTCGCGCAACCCTCGGTCATCGCAACTTTAAGCGGCGGCTGGTTGCATGCTCAAGAAGTGTTGAAGATCTTGTGCTTTCGCAAACCGTCCTTCCGGTTCAAGCTGCCGCTTCTCCGAAACAGGCGAAGGAGCAGGCACATGTTGAAGGCCATTTCGCGCCATGGCATTGCAGCGGGTATCCTGACAGGACTTCTAGTCACCGGTGCCTATGCCCATCACGGCTGGTCCTGGGCCGAAGCCGGCCAGGTCGAGCTTGCGGGCACCATCCGCGAAATATCGATGGCACCACCGCACCCGACCTTGCAGGTGGAATCGGCTGCGGATGGCATGTGGCATGTCGAGCTCGGCAACCCCCGGCAGACGGAGCGTTCAGGCTTTGTCGATGGAACGGCCAAGGTCGGTGACGCCGTCGTCGTTCTCGGCAACCGCTCGCTCGACCCGAGCGAAAAGCGCATGAAGGCCGTGCGCATCACTGTCGCCGGTAAGACCTATGACATCTACCCGGAACGCATCCGGGCTGGCGGATGAGCGCAGCCGATCTTGTCGAATGGATCGCCGGCTGGCCGGTGGGGATGGCGCTCAGGCGCTCGGCGCTTCTCTATCTCGTCGTCAATGCAGCCCACATCCTGGCGATTGGCCTGCTGATCGGCGCCATCCTGCCGCTGGACCTCAGACTGCTCGGCCTCGTTGGTCAAACGCCCGTTGCGGTGCTCGGCCCGTTTCTCGCCCGCGCGGCGGTCATCGGTCTTGTGCTGGCTGTTCTGACCGGCATCTGCCTCTTCAGCGTCCGGCCGTCCGCCTATCTCGCCAATCCGGCGTTCCTGACCAAGCTCGCCTTGCTGGCGCTCGGCATTTTGAACGCACTTACTGTCCGCGTGAGCCCTGGCTGGTCAGCCGCTCTTGCCGGAGGCGCGATCGCCCCGCGCTTGCGCGTGCAGGCATTAAGCTCCCTGATCCTATGGCCAAGTGCGCTGCTCGCGGGTCGTTGGGTCGGTTTCGCCGGATAGTCGTGCTTACCGGTCGCTGACCTGCCAGCGCGGGTTGATCCACGGTTCCTGGTTGGAACGCGCCAGCGGCTGCTTGCCGAGAATATGATCGGCCGCCTTTTCGCCGGTCATGATCGAGGGGCTGTTCAGGTTGCCGTAGGTCACGTGCGGGAAGATCGAACTGTCGGCGACACGAAGCCCGTCGACGCCGATGACGCGGGTCTCCGGATCGACGACCGCCATCGGATCGTCCTTGGCGCCCATCCGGCAGGTGCCGCAGGGGTGGTAGGCGCTTTCCAGATGCTCGCGCAGGAAGGCGTCGATCTCGTCGTCCGACTGTACATTCTCGCCCGGCTGGATCTCCGGGCCGCGATAGTGGTCGAAGGCCTTCTGGCCGAAGATCTCGCGGGTGAGGCGCACGCAGTGGCGGAATTTCTCCCAGTCCTCCGGGTGGCTCATGTAATTGAAGCGAATGACCGGGTCGGCCATTGGGTCGGAGGAGCGCAGCGTGACGTTGCCCCGCGACTTCGAGAGATTGTAGCCGACATGCACCTGGAAGCCATGCGTATTGGCGGCAGCCTTGCCGTCATAGCTGATCGCCACCGGCAGGAAATGGTACTGGATATCAGGCTGCTTGACGCCAGGAGCCGAGCGCAGGAAGGCGCAGGCCTCGAACTGGTTGGAGATCCCGAGGCCCTTCTTGAAGAACAGCCACTGCGCGCCGGCAACGCCCTGCCAGAACCAGGGCAGCCAAGAATAGAGCGACACGGGCTTCGTTGAAATCTGCTGGAAATAGAACTCCATATGGTCCTGCAGGTTCGCCCCGACGCCGGGTCGGTCGACCTTCACCTCGATGCCCATGTCCTTCAGGTGCTCGGCCGGACCGATGCCCGAGAGCATCAGCAGTTTCGGCGAATTGAACGACGACGCGGAGACGACCACCTCGCGGTTTGCCTTGACGATCTCGATCTTGCCGCCGCGCTCGATTTCGACACCGGTCGCCCGGCCGTTTTCGATGATGATCCGACGGGCGAAGCAACGCACGAGCGACACGTTCTGCAGCTTCATCGCCGGCTTCAGATAGGCGTTCGCCGCCGACCAGCGCCGACCCTGCCAGACGGTCTGCTCCATCAGCCCGAAGCCTTCCTGCTTCGAGCCGTTATAGTCGTCGGTGAGTTCGAAACCGGCCTGCTGGCCGGCCTCGATGAAGGCATGGAACAACGGGTTGTGCACCGGGCCGCGCTTGACGTGCAGCGGCCCGTCGGTGCCGCGCCAGCCGGCTTCGCCGCCGTGCGAATGCTCCATGCGCTTGAAATAGGGTAGCACGTCCGCATAGGCCCAGCCGCGCGCACCGAGCTCTTCCCAGCGGTTGAAATCTTCGGCGTGGCCGCGCACATAGACGAGGCCGTTGATCGAGGAGGAGCCGCCGATCACCTTGCCGCGCGGCGCGGTGATGCGCCGGTTGTTGAGGTTCGGCTCGGGCTCGGAGAGATAGCCCCAGTTGTAGCGCTTCATGCTCATTGGCCAGGCAAGGGCCGCCGGCATCTGGATGAACGGCCCGGCATCCGTTCCGCCATATTCCAGCACCAGAACGGTGTTCTTGCCGTCCTCGGAGAGGCGATAGGCGAGCGCCGAGCCGGCGGAACCGGAGCCGATGATGATGTAATCTGCCTGCATAAGCGTCGTCTTTCTCTAGCGTCTCTAGAACCGGCTGGTCTTGCGCTGCTATCTCGGCCCCTCATTCCTGTGCCTGTCACAGGAATCCAGCCAAGCGACGTCTGTCGCTTGAAGACTCTGGTGCGCCACCGACGTGGCGTTGCTGGATCCCCCGGAACTCGCTACGCTCGCCCGAGGATGAGGGAGGTAAAACAGCCGCCTTTCAAGGGGGCGGCCGCAGCCCTCAATCTCAATAGGGCGCCTGCACCGGTCCCATGCCGACATAGACGGTCTTCAGCTCGCTGTAGTGGTTGAGCGCCGCCACCGAATTCTCGCGGCCGAAGCCTGACTGTTTCGAACCGCCGAAGGGGATTTCCACCGGGCAGAGATTGTAGGTGTTGATCCAGAGCGTGCCGGCTTCGAGCTGGTCGACCACGCGGTGCGCGCGGGTGATGTCGGCGGTGAAGACGCCGGCCGAAAGGCCGAATTCGGTGGCATTGGCGCGGGCGACCACCTCGGCCTCGTCGTCGAAGTCGAGCACGCACATCACGGGCCCGAAGATTTCCTCGCGCGCGATCGTCATGCCGTCAGTGACGTCGGCAAAGACCGTCGGCTGGATGTAGGTGCCTTCGCTGTTGACCGCATTCGGGATGCCGCCGCCGGTCACGAGCCGTGCGCCTTCGGCCTTGCCCTTCTCGATATAGGAGAAGACCTTGTCGCGCTGCGGCGCCGAGACCATCGGGCCGAGCTGCGTCGCCTCGTCCATGGGATCACCGATGACGATCGCTTCAGTGCGGGTTTTCAGCCGTGTGAGGAACTGTTCCTTGATGCCCTTCTGCACGAAGACGCGGGTGCCGTTCGAGCAGACCTGGCCGGTCGAATAGAAATTGCCGAGCATGGCGCCGCCGATGGCGCTTTCAAGGTCGGCATCGTCAAAGACGATCAGCGGCGACTTGCCGCCGAGTTCCATGGTGACGTGCTTGAGTTCGGCGGCGGCCGCTCCCGCCACCTTCTTGCCGGTCGGCACCGAGCCGGTCAGCGACACCTTGGCGACGTCAGGATGGTTGACCAGCAGCGGGCCCGTCGACCGATCGCCCTGGATGACGTTGTAGAGGCCCTTCGGCAGGCCTGCCTCCACAAGGATCTCGGCGATCTTCAGGGCGCCGAGCGGCGTGTTTTCCGACGGCTTGAAAACCATGGCGTTGCCGGCGGCAAGCGCCGGTGCGCCTTTCCAGCAGGCGATCTGCTGCGGATAGTTCCAGGCGCCGATACCGACGCAGACGCCGAGCGGCACGCGCTTGGTATAGGCGAAATCGCCGCCGAGCGGGATGTAGTCGCCGTTGAGCGCGGTGGCGATCACGCCGCCGAAGAACTCGAAACTGTCGGCGCCCGAGGTCGGGTCGGCGACGATCGTCTCCTGGATCGGCTTGCCGGTGTCGAGCGTTTCGAGTTCGGAGAGCTCGCGGTTGCGCTCGCGCATGATCTCGGCGGCGCGCTTCAGGATGCGGCCGCGGGCCGTCGGGCTCATCGCCGCCCATTCCGGCTGGGCGCGCTTGGCCGCGGCGATCGCCTTTTCGACGATCGCAGGGGTTGCCGCGTGCAGCCGCGCGATGACTTCGCCCGTTGCCGGATAGATGCTCTCGATGACGGTGCCGCCGATGTCCTCGACATATTCGCCGTCGATGAAGTGCGAGGCTTGTGGTTGGGCTTTCATCTCATTCTCCTCGCGGATAGCGTTTGGATTCCTCGAGATTGTCGAGGTTCATATGGTTGCGCATGTAGCGCTCGGATGCCTTTTGCAGCGGCTGGTGATCCCAGGGGTAGTAGGCGCCGTTTCGCAGCGCCTCGTAGACCACCCAGCGCCGGGCCTGGCTTTCGCGTACAGCCGCATCGAAGGCGTCCATGTCCCAGTGGGCGGCGCACATGTCGCGAAACGCCTGCAAGGTTGCCGCCTGCACCGGCGTTTCCGGATTGGCCGCGAGGTTTTTCAGTTCCAGCGGGTCGGCTTCGAGATCGTAGAGCTGATCCGGGTCGAGCGCGCAGTGGATGTATTTCCACTTGCCTTCGCGAATGGCGACGAGCGGCGCGTAGGAGGCTTCCGCCGCATATTCCATCAGCACCAGCTCTGAGCGCTCCTCGCCGTTGATCATGGGCACGAGGCTGATGCCGTCGGTCCAGGGCTTGACCTCGTCCATGGAAATGCCGGCGAGGTCTGCAAGCGTCGGCGTCACGTCGAGGTTTGAGGTCGGCGCCAGGTGCAGGCCGGGCGCGACGCCGGGTCCGGCAACCATCAGTGGCACGCGAGCCGAACCCTCGAAGAAGTTCATCTTGAACCACAGGCCGCGCTCGCCGAGCATGTCGCCGTGATCCGAGCAGAAGAAGATCAATGTGTCGTCGAGCATGCGGCTGTGCGTCAGCGTGTCCACGAGTTCGCCGACTTTTTCGTCGAGGTAGGAGATGTTGGCGAAGTAGGCCCGGCGCGAGCGGCGGATATTGTCTTCCGTCAGGTCGAAATTGCCGTAATCGCAGGAATGCATGATGCGCTTGGAATGCGGATCCTGCTGATCTTCCGGCAGCATGCCCACTTCGGGCAGCAGATGCTCGCAATTCTCGTAGAGGTCCCAGAACTTCTTGCGCGCCACATAGGGGTCGTGCGGATGGGTAAACGAGACCGTCAGGCACCAGGGGCGGCGCTCTGCGTCATCGTTTTCACGCGACAGCTGGTAGAGCTTCTGGTTGGCGAGGAAGGCAACCTCGTCGTCATATTCCATCTGGTTGGTAATCTCGGCAACGCCGGCGCCGGTGACCGAACCGAGATTGTGATACCACCAGTCGATGCGCTCGCCGGGCTTGCGATAGTCCGGCGTCCAGCCGAAATCGGCCGGGTAGATATCGGTCGTCAGCCGCTCCTCGAAGCCGTGCAACTGGTCCGGGCCGACGAAATGCATCTTGCCCGACAGCGCCGTGTAGTACCCGGCGCGGCGCAGGTGATGCGCATAGGTCGGGATGGAGGACTGATACTCGGCGGCATTGTCGTAGACGCGGGTGCGGCTCGGCAATTGCCCGGCCATGAAGGAGGCGCGGGCAGGGGCGCAGAGCGGCGACGAGGTGTAATTGTTGCGAAACCGGGCCGAGCGGGCTGCCAGCGCCTTCAGGTTCGGTGCATGCAGGAACGCGGCCGGCCCGTCCGGAAAGAACTTTCCGTTCAACTGGTCGACCATGATGATCAGGATGTTCGGTCTTGCGGTCATGCGGCCGTTCCCCGGTATTTGAGCCGATCGATGTGCGAGGTGACGTAGTCTTCCGTGAGTGCGATCGAGGCTTCGATGCTGATCGGCGCGGAGCGCAGACTCTGGCGGATATAAAGCCCGTCAATCATCGCAGCAGCGCCTTCGGCAATGCGTTCCGCGTCATCGTCGGCACAAAGCGCCTTGAGGCTTGCCATGAGATTGGAGCGCAAGCGCCGGGCATAGACAACGAGCAGCCGCCGCACCTCTTCCGACCGCTGCGCCTCCGAATAGAAGGCGAGCCATGCGGCAATCGTATCGGGGGCAAACTGGCTTGCCTGGAAGGAGACGCGGATGAGTGCGCTCAGCCTTTCGCGCGGGCTCACGACTGCGCGAAGCGCCGTCACCGTGTCGTCGCGCAATTGCCTTAGAAGGCTGCGGATCGTCTCGATCAGCAATTGTTCCTTGCTGCCGAAATAGTGGTGGGCAAGGGCAGGGGAGACGCCGGCCTGACGGGCGATCTCGGACATGGTGACGGTCAGCGTGCCCTGGTCGCCGATCACGCGCAACGCTGCGTCCACCAGCGCCTTGCGGCGCACCGGCTCCATCCCGACCTTCGGCATTCGTCTCTCCCTTGACGGTGGTCAGTTTATTTTTGATTGACTCATCAATCAATAAAAATCTTCGGTGTTTTTGCTTTCCTTTTTCGTAGAAATCCGGCTCAATCCTCCGGTAGCAATCCTGAGTCTCGAAAGACTGGAGGTTGAAATGACCCATGCATTCGATCATGCCGACAAGACTGCTATTGCCGGCAAATGGGGATGGTTCGTCGCCCTCGGCGTGCTGTTGATCATGTGCGGCGGTCTTGCCTTCGGCAATCTGCTGATGGCGACAGTCGCATCGGTCTATTATGTCGGGATCATCATGCTGGTCGGCGGGCTCTTCAATCTCGCGCACGCCTTCCAGGTCAAGGGCTGGGACAGCGTGCTCTACTGGGGCTTGAGCGGCGCCTGTTATACGATCGCCGGTCTCTTTGCCTTCATCAATCCCGTGCTCGCCTCGTCCTTCCTCACCTTCGTGATGGCGATCGCGCTGATCGTCGCCGGCTGCTTTCGCGTCTGGGTGGGGCTGAAGCTTCGGCCGGTGCAGGGTTGGGGATGGGTGGCCCTCGGTGGTCTGGTCACGCTTGTGGCCGGCC
>NZ_JAEPRP010000035.1:0-23973 GCF_016652895.1 Ensifer sp. SSB1 | reverse complement strand
CTCATCATCGCCGCCGGCTGGCCAGTCAACAGCCTCTGGATCCTCGGCCTGTTCCTCGCCGTCGATCTCGTGATGCAGGGCCTGTCGCTGATCGCTTTTGGCGTGTTGGCAAAGGGCTGATCTGCCCTCGATCCGTTGAGCTGCGAGCGCAGCGTTGGTCGGTGCGCAAGTGCCGGCCTCAGCGCTGGGGCTCGCCTCAGCAATCGCTCATGAAACCACTGATTTCATTAGAGTGTTTGCAGCTGATTGGCGCAGTTGCGGTTGTCACATAGCTTTCATCAAAGCTTCATAATGGGGAAAGACTTCCTTGACGGTTGGCGGCCATGCTGCGGGCGTCTGATCGTCCGTTCCCACATTTCTGGAGCCCGGCATGTCCGTCGCCCCCGCCGATATTCTCTCGCTGCGCCGGTTCGGCGACGACCAGATCGTCACGCTTGCGAAGCTCGTGATCGAGAGCGCCTTCCAGCCAATCGCGGAAGCCGCGACCGGTACCGTCTTCGGTTACGAATCCTTGATGCGCGGCTTCCACAAGCTGGGTTTTGCCTCGCCGCTTGAATTGCTCGACAAGGCCGAAGAGGCGGGACAGCTGCTGGCACTGGAGCACATGATCAACAGCCGCGCCGTCGCCGGTTTCGCGACGCTGCCCGATCATTCCGCCCGCACGCTGTTCCTCAATTTCGACTCGCGCCTCGTCGGCGGCGAGGGGGATATCGTCGAGCGCCTCGTCAACCACCTGAAGCGCGCCAACATCGCCCCATCGTCGCTCTGCTTCGAGCTTTCCGAGCGTTTCGACGGCGGCAAGATGCCGGATTTCTCCGCGCTGGTGCGCGACCTCCGGCTCGCCGGCTTCAAGCTGGCAATCGATGATTTCGGCGCCGGTTTCAACGGGCTGAAGCTGCTTTGCGACCAACCGGTCGATTATGTGAAGATCGACAGGCACTTCATCTCGGGCATAGAGGCTGATGCCCGCAAGCGTCACCTCGTGCGCCACACAGTCAACACCGCCCATGTGCTCGGCACGCGCGTGATTGCCGAAGGCGTCGAGACGGAAGCGGAGTTTCTGACCTGCCGTGACCTCGGCTGCGATCTCGTACAGGGATACTACGTCGCCCGGCCGACGACCCATCTTAGCGAGCTTCTTCCCGCCTATCCGCATCTCGATCAAAGTGTCAGCGGCAGGCGCACCTCCTCTTCGCTCGACGGTATCCTGATCCGCAAGCAGATCGAGCAGCTGCCGACGGTACGCGAGAGTGACGAGCTCGATTCCGTCTTCGATCTCTTCCGGCGCAATCCGCGCCAGGGCTTCTTCCCCGTCTTGAACGCGAATGGCGAACCGCGCGGCATCCTGCATGAATATCACGTCAAGGAACTGATCTATCACCCCTTCGGTCGCGATCTTCTGAAGAACAGGATCTACCAGCGGCGGATTTCGCATTTTGCCAGCCCGGCGCCGATCGCCGATCTCGATACGCCGGCGGATGAGATGCTGAAGATTTTCGCCGGCATGGACGGAAGCGATTGCCTGATCCTGACGGAGAACATGCGCTACGCCGGCACGCTTTCGGCCTCGTCGCTTTTGAAGATCATCAACGAAAAACAGTTGAAGATGGCGCAGGAGCAGAACCCATTGACGGGTCTGCCCGGCAACCGCGCCATCCGCGACTATGTCCAGGACGCGATCCTTGACGGCGATCACGCCCGCTATTTCTGCTATTGCGACTTCGACGACTTCAAGCCGTTCAACGACACCTACGGCTTCCAGAAGGGCGATCTTGCGATCACGCTCTTTGCAGCACTGCTGCGCCGCCATTTCATCGGCGAGGAGAAGTTCCTCGGCCATGTCGGCGGCGACGACTTCTTCGTCGGCGTCAGCGGCTGTTCGGTGGAGGAGCTCGAGGCGGTTCTGAACCGCCTGCTCGACGATTTCCGCTCCGATGTCTGCCAGCTCTATTCGCCGGAACACCAGGCGGACGGCCGCATCAGCGGACATGGCCGCGACGGCGCGCCGAAGGAATTCCCGTTGATGCGCTGCTCGATCGCCGTCCTCGGGCTGCCGGAAGGCTTCGTTTTTTCGGACGCCCAGGCCGTCAGCGCCCGCATCGCCGAAATCAAATCCCGGGCCAAGGCGAGCGATACCGGGCTTGTGATGGATGCACTCGGCGGCTGAGCTACAGCGAATGTAGTTCAGGCAGGCGGTGAGCCAGATAGTCGCGCATCTGCGCGAGCGCCATGTCGCGCGTCAACCCGCCCGACTGCAATCCGAGCCGCAACCATAGCCCATCGATCAGCGACGTAATGCCCAGTGCCGCGGCCTCGCATTCGCCGGCCGGTAGAAGGTGCGACAGAGCGGAGAGTAGGTTGGACCGCATCCGGGCGTGGATGACCTTCTGGATTCGGGCAAGCTGGGGTTCGCGCGGCACTTCGGCGCAAAGCGAAAGCCACGCGTGGCAGACCGAGGGCTGGAAGAAGCGTTCTTCGAAATTCGCCTCGATGATGGCATCCAGGCGCTCGCGCGGCGTGCGCGCCCGATTGAGCCGCTCGACCACGGCCTCCTTTAGAGCTGCGTTCGCCTCGCGCATCGCATGCTCGAAAAGCTCCTGCTTGTTGGCGAAATAGTGCAGCACGATGCCTTTGGATGCACCGGCATGGGTCGCCACCTTCTCGAGCGTCGCGCCCGCCATGCCCTCCCTTTGCAACACTTCGAAAGCTGCCCGGCGCAGCTCGCGCCGTCTGATTTCACTTATTCTGGTCAGTCGCATGGCCGCCTCCAAACGATTCCCACATTGACAATCTTTCCGGAAAGATCAAATGTTGACCCATGGGACAATAATTAGTCCAATTGGGCAAGTTTGGAGAGAGCGATGCTGAATATGAGACTGCTGATGTCCACCTTCGCGCTTGTCGCCGCCGCGAGCCCAGCCCTTGCTGGCGACACGGACTCCTGTCGGCAGGTAAGGCTGGCCGAGCCCGGATGGAACGACCTGGCGTTCACCACGGGCGTGGGACTGACGGTGTTGAAGGCGCTCGGCTACGAGCCGGAAAGCAAGCTGCTCGGCATAGACGTGATCTATACCAGCCTTCGAAGCCGGGACCTCGACGTCTTCCTCGGCTATTGGGACCCGGCGATGGTCTCCTACTACAAGCCGTACAAGGACGATGGGTCGGTCGAAACGGTGCGAACCAACCTGACTGGAGCAAAGTATACATTCGCGGTACCCGACTATGTCTGGGATGCCGGCGTGAAGGACTTCTCCGATCTCAAGACCTTTGCCGACAGGTTCGAAAAAAAGATGTATGGCATCGAGCCCGGTTCCAACCAGTTGATGCTCGATGCGGTCAAGGACCCGAGCCTCGGTCTCGATGGCTGGGAGGTGGTCGAATCGAGCGAGCAGGGGATGTTGGCGGAAGTGACTCGCCGGGCGCGGGACAAGTCCTTCATCGTGTTTCAGGGCTGGGCACCGCATCCGATGAACACGGCGCTCGCGATCAGGTATCTGACCGGCGGCGACAAATTTTACGGGCCGGATTTCGGCGCGGCGACCGTCTCGACGCAGGTGCGCAAAGGCTACCTGCAGGAATGCCCGAACGTCGCCAAGCTTCTCAACAATCTGACGTTCGATGTCGACTTCGAGAACCGCGGCATGGGTTACTTGATGAATGATGGGCTGGCACCGGAGGAAGCCGGAGCGAAGGCGATCAAGGAAGAGCCGCAGCGTCTGGACGCCTGGCTCGCTGGTGTCACGACGTTCGATGGACAGCCGGGGTTGGCCGCGGTCAAGGCCGCGCTTGGGCTGTGACCGCCAGTGGCGAGCAGCAATGGACGACGTTGAAGCGGCGGATCGAGCTGCCCGGCGGACGCCAATTCGCCTATGTCGATCGCGGCGAGGGCCGGGTGCTGCTGCTCCTGCATGGATATTCCGATAGCAGTCGCAGCTTCTCACTGATCGCTCCATTCCTTGCAGGTTGCCGCCTGATCATTCCGGATCTTGCCGGGCACGGCGCCTCGCGAGCAGGCTCGGGACTGGCGGTTGCCGATCTTGCCGGGGATATCGATTGTCTGGCCGCCAGGCTCGGCCTGCGCGACATAGCGGTCGTCGGCCACTCCATGGGAGCGATGATCGCCATAGCGCTCGCCGCCCGGCGCCGGGATCTGATCGGAGCGCTCGTCCTGCTATCCGGCAGCCTGCGGCCCAGTCTTGGGGAGGGTAACCCGACTGCGCGGGCGATCCGCGCGCTCGAGGATCCGCTACGTCCGGATCATCCGTTCTTCGATACCTGGCACGCCTGCAGCCGGCCGGTTGACGCCGCGTTTCTCGCCCAGCTGCGCCGGGAGGCTGCGGAAATCCCAACCCGGGTCTGGCACGCCATCCTCGACGACCTTGCCGTCATCGACCTTAGATCCGATGCGCGACAACTGCGGGTGCCGGTGCTGGCGATCGCAGGCAGCGAGGATCCGCTTTTCGATGCCGGACACCGCCGGCAGCTTGCCGCAACGTTGGGTTCCATCCGTTCGATCACGCTGGAAGGGCATGGCCACAATCCGCACTGGGAGAGCCCTCGGCTCGTGGCCGAACATGTTCTCTCCTTCCTTTCGGCCGTGTTCGGGCCTGCGGGTTCGACGGAAACCCTTTCCGCGGCGCATCACCGGCGCTAGATGTGGCGCATCAGCGAGCGCGAGGTAATCCCATGCCCCTTCCATCGGAAATGAACTTCGTCGACCTTCCGGCACCGGGCGGGCCGGAAAACATGATCCTGAAGAAAGGACCGTTGCCGGAGGTGAAGCCAGGCGACATCCTCGTTCGGGTAGAGGCGGCCGGTATCAATCGTCCTGACGTCCTGCAGCGCAAGGGCGATTATCCGCCGCCGCCGGGCGCAAGTCCGGTCCTCGGCCTCGAAGTCGCGGGCGAGGTCGTGGCGCTGGGCGCGGGTGCGAAGGGCTTTCAGGTCGGCGACAAGGTCTGTGCGCTCGCCAATGGCGGCGGCTATGCGGAATATGTGGCTGTCCCCGCCACCCAGGCGCTCGCCTGGCCTAGGGGTTATGACGCGGTGAAGGCGGCGGCCTTGCCGGAAACTTTCTTCACCGTCTGGGCCAATGTCTTCGACATGGCAGGTCTCAAGGCGGGTGAGACAATCCTCATCCATGGCGGCTCGAGTGGCATCGGCACGACGGCGATCCAGCTTGCCAAGGCCTTGGGTGCCGAGGTCCTCGTCACGGCCGGCAGTGCCGAGAAATGTCGGGCTTGCGAGGCGCTCGGCGCAAGGCGCGCGATCAACTATCGCGAGGAGGACTTCAAGACGGTCGTTCTCGAAGAGACCAGCGGTCGCGGCGTCGACGTCATCCTCGACATGGTCGGCGGGCGCTACTTCGATCGCAACATCGCATCGCTCGCCAAGGACGGCCGCCTGTCGATCATCGCCTTCCTTGGCGGCGCCAAGGTCGAGGCGGCAAACATCGCGCCGATCCTGACGAAACGGCTGCGTGTCATGGGCTCGGCCCTTCGTCCGCGTACGGCGGCTGAGAAGCAGGCGATCCGTGATGGCCTGGTCGACAAGGTCTGGCCGCTGCTGGAAACAGGCAAGGTCGCGCCGGTCATTCACTCCGTCCTTCCCTTCAGCGCAGTGGCCGACGGTCACCGGCTGATGGAAGAGGGCGACCATATCGGCAAGATCATCATGTCCATGTGATCGGAACGATCATCAGGCACTGTGATCTGCTGCATGACGAAGGAATGCGATCTTCGACCATCGTCGGTCTTGTAATCGGTGACGGATCGCTTACCTTCACCTCATCAGCAACGAACAGAAAGGAAGGTGGTCCAATGTCTAATGAGATTTCGGTCTTGGTGAAGGGCATGGAAGAGGTGAACGTGTCGAGGCAGCCCTCGGCGTGATTCCCGCCTTCCTTCGGGTCTGAAAGCCCGGGCCATTTACACGGCCAGAACTCATGGAAGGGTCGCCTCGGGCGGCCCTTTTCCATTTTCGGTGTTCCACGCCAGAGCCTTCATCCTCAAATGTTGGAACTGTGCAGATCATACCCCGAAGCGCCCGAGTGCCGGGACCTTGATCCCGGGCCTGGCAAAATCGAAACCGGCGACGAGTCCGAAGAAATGCAGTTCGAGGCCGCTGCGCACGCCAGCCGAGATGCCGGCCAGGCCATAAAGCGTCGCGTGCATGTCGCGGGCGTCGGCGTCGATCTGGAACAGCCTGCCCTCCGGCAGATAGTCGCGGCCGACGGCGTCTGGCGGTAGCACTGCGCCGAGTTCCGGCACGGAGCGCAGAACATGGGCGACGAAGGTGTTGGAGTTCGGGCCCGGCCAGATCCGATAGCCGCCGGGCGACGCATAGGGATAGCTGGCGATCGCGGCCTCGATCCTCGGGATCAGCCGGTTGGCTTCGGCGCCCTTGACTGAGACGACCAGCCTGGGTTCGTTGGAGTACCAGCGGGCGTCGGCGGGATAGCCGTTCCGGCGGATCGGCTTGCCCCATCCAACCTTGTCGTAGCGATCGTAGGAGGGAGCGCCCTGTCCTTTGGTTACGATCCAGGCGTGGCTGGCGACTGCGCCTTTCATGCCGCCGGTTGTCGCGGAGAACACGTAAATCGCTGCTTCCGCGCTTTAGCTCGCCTTTGGCAGAAGACCGGCCGAGGACCAGTCCGCATCGCGCCAGCTCTGGGGCCGGTCCTGCATATACCACCAACCAGCCGAGGCCAGCGCCGGCAACAGGTAGATGACAAGAAAGGCGGCGGCGAGCCTGCGGACGAATTTCATGAAAACTCCGTTTCCTGTTGCTGGAATCCTGCTAAATGCACGGATCAATTTCGGAAATTTGAGGGCAAGACATGTCGAATCCCGTTCTCGTCGAAGTCACCCGTGGAAACCTGGTCGAAAGCCGCCATCGCGGCTTCGTGATCGCCGTCGACGGCGACGGCAAAACCGTCTTCTCGCTGGGCGATACGGACAGCGCCGTCTTCCCGCGCTCGGCCTGCAAGGCGATGCAGGCGCTGCCGCTGATGGAAAGCGGTGCGGCGGATGCTTACGGCTTCGGCAACAGGGAACTGGCGCTTGCCTGTTCGTCCCATTCCGGCGAGCCGGAGCATGTGGAGCTTGCCGCCAAGATGCTTGCCGCCGCCGGCCGCGATGTTTCGGCGCTGGAATGCGGCGCCCATTGGTCGTCCGACCAGAAGACGCTGATCGCCCAGGCTCGCAGCCTCGACGCGCCGACAGCGCTTCATAACAATTGCTCCGGCAAGCATTCCGGCTTCATCTGTGCCTGCTGCCACTCCGGCACCGACGTGAAGGGCTATGTCGGCTACGATCATCCGCTGCAGCGGGAGATCCGCCGCACGATGGAAAGCCTGACGGGTGCGATCCTCGCCAAGGACAATTGCGGCGTCGACGGTTGCTCGATCCCGACCTATGCCGTGCCGCTGAAGGGCCTCGCACACGGTTTTGCGAAGATGGCGACCGGCGCTGGTCTTGAGCCCGAGCGCGCCCGTGCATCGAAGCGGCTGATCGAAGCCTGCATGGCCGAACCCTTCTTCGTCGCCGGCACCAAGCGCGCCTGCACACGGCTGATGAAGACGGCGCCCGGCCGCATCTTCGCCAAGACCGGTGCCGAGGGCGTCTTCTGCGCCGCCATTCCGGAAAAGGGCATCGCAATCGCGCTGAAATGCGAGGACGGCACGACGCGCGCCGCCGAAGCCATGGTCATCGCAACGCTTGCCCGCTTCTTCCGTGACGAGCCGGATCTGCACGCCGCCCTGATGGCGCAGGCAAACCACTCCATGCATAATTGGAATGGCATCCACGTCGGCGACGTCAGGGTGACTGAAGCTTTCGCCGCCTGAGGTCTGACGGGCCGAAGGTCCTGCGGCCGTATGCGATTGAAGCGGGCGAAGGCGCCCGCACAGGCATCAGGCGGTGATGATTGTGATCTTTGTGTTTTGATACGGCGCGAGCATCTCGTCGCCGATCTTCTCCGGTACGATGAAGCCGCTGAGGTCGGAGATATCGGCCACGCGGTGGGGCGAGACCGCACCGAATTTCTCGGGCGTGGCAAGCACATAGGTGTCGGCCGCCTGTTTCAGGATCGCGCGCTTGACCGCCGCCTCCTCATAGTCCCCGGTCGATACGCCGTGCGCCGGGTGAATGGCGGTGACGCCAAGGAAGAACAGATCGACGCGGATGCCGGCGATTGCGGCCAGGGCAGCAGCCCCCGTCGCAACCATCGAATGCTTGTAGATACGGCCACCGATCAGGATTACCTCGGCCTCGTGCCGCTCGAGTTCGGCGGCAATCGTCGGGCTGTGGGTGACGACCGTCAGCCGCATCTCGCGTGGCAGCGCCCGCGCGATTTCCGCGTTGCTCGTGCCCCCGTCGAGAAAGATCGTCTGGCCCGCCTCGATCATTGATGCGGCCTTTCGCCCAAGCCGGCGTTTGACATCGCCGGCGATCGCCTGCCGCGCAGCAAAGTCCGGTAGCTGCGGCACCAGCGGCAGCGCGCCGCCATGCACGCGCTTCAGCAAACCTTCCGCCGCCATCTCGCGCAGATCGCGCCGAATCGTGTCTTCGGACAGGCCCAGTTCGTCCGCCAGGCGCTTGGCGACGATCTCGCCGTCGCGCGACAGCCGTGCCGAAATCAATGCCCGTCTCTGTGTTGTCAGCATCAATGCCTCCTTGACTCTTCACGATATTGCACGAATTATCATGAATATTCCAGAATGATCTGGATATTTCGTGTAAAAATGTGGAGAAAAACATGCTGATTTTGATCGCAGGACCCTATCGCTCGGGAACCGGAGACGATCCGGCCAAGATGGCTGCCAACCTCAAGCGACTGGAGGCACCGTCTCATGCGCTGTTTCGGGCGGGCCATGTACCGATGATCGGCGAATGGGTGGCGCTGCCGGTCTGGAATGCGGCGGGTGGCGAGCGGGTCGGCGACGACCTCTATGAGGAAATCTTCCACCCGGTGGCCGGACGACTGCTGGCGCTCTGCGACGCGGTGTTGCGCCTGCCGGGCGACAGCAAGGGCGCCGACAACGACGTGCGCATCGCCCGCGAGCGTGGCATTCCCGTCTACTACCGTCTGGAAGACGTACCCGGTTGCGGTGAGGCGCTCTTTGCCTGATCGCGAACGGCCCGGCAGGGATGCCTGCCGGGCCTCATCGATAGGTCGGGCGACGCGTTCGTGCCCAACGGTCGTCATCCCGGGATTTCGAGGATCGCCACGCGATGACGAGGTGGGCTATTCGTGCACGTGCGGTTCGGCGACGAAGGTCAACGTCGCCGTCAACCCCTTCTTGTCGGCGGCGATATTGCCTTCGAGGGGGATCGCGTGGCTCACGGCGAGAATATTGACGCCGGCATTGCGCAGCATCACCTCGGCCTCGCCATTCGCGTTCGTCTTTTCGGAGACGAGTTCAGGCAATCCGGCATAGTCGAGGGTGATTTCCTTACCTTCGAGCGGTTTGCCTTCAAGCAGGAGGCGGACGCGAAATTTTTCGCCCGGTTTCAGGCCGACAGGGTTGTCGAGCGGAATGATCTGCAATGGCTGAGCCGGGAAGGCTGGTAGGTCGCCAGGCGCGTGCACCAGCGCGATGCTGTATTTCACCGAATGGCTTGCCTGTTTGGCACCGGGCACTTCATTCTTCGGCTTGTTTACCCATTTGCCGTCAGCACCTTCGCTCCAATAGCCGTTGTCGAACTCGAGCGCGACGAGGGCCGGTTCGCCGTCGAGTTTCAGCGAGGCGTGGTTGTCCGCTGGCACGATCGTCACTGGCAGCGCCTTGCCATTCTCGCCAATCGCCGAGACGGATTTTACCTTGGCCGGGTCGTAGGCTTCGTCCGCCGGGCCATGGCCGTAGATCACCGCGAGCGTTCCCCAGCGTTCGCCGATCCATGCGCCGTGGGAAAAGGCGGGTGTGGCGACGGCAGTAAACAGGCCGGCGGCGATGAGGGTTGAAAAGAGCGTCTTCATAAGTAACTCCGAATAATGTTATAACGTAACAATAGCGTTGTATTGAAATCCGTTCGGGCTTGTCAATCGGGGTGACATCCTTTCTTCTGCGGCCGATCATCGTTAGTCACTAAAGGGCTGGACGTCCGCGGTTCACCTGACGCAGTCCGCTTCAGTGCATCAGAATTGAAAGGGTAGGATCGGGTCTGCCGGCATCACGTCATCCGATCCCCATGATCGCAGAGGAGAGTTCAAGTGTTGAAATTGTTCTATGCACCGGGCACCTGCTCATTGGCCTCGCATATTGCGCTGGAGGAGGCGGGCGCGGACTACGAGGCGCGCCGCGTCGATTTCTCGACTGCCGAACAGACCAAACCGGACTATCTCGCGGTCAACCCGAAGGGCCGTGTCCCGGCACTCCTGACCGATCGGGGCGTCATCACCGAAACGCCGGCGATCCTCACCTATATCGCTGAGACGCATCCGGCGGCGAACCTGGCGCCGAGGGGCGATGCCTTTGCTTTCGCGCAGTTGCAGTCGTTCATGAGCTATCTCTGCTCGACGGTTCATGTCGCCCATGCCCATGCGCGTCGCGGTGCTCGCTGGGCCGACGATCCGGCAGCGCACGAGGCCATGAAGGCCAAGGTCGCCTTCAACATGGCGGCCTGCTTCGAGCTGATTGAAGCGAAGATGTTCGAAGGGCCGTTCGTGCTGGGCGAGACCTATTCGGTTGCCGATCCCTATCTCTTCACCATCGCCGGCTGGCTCGAATCGGACGGGGTTGATCCGGCTCGTTTCCCGAAGATCCTGGATCACCGCAACCGCATGACCGCGCGTCCGGCCGTCGCCCGGGTATTGGCGGTGCTCAAGGCCTGAGCCTCGCCCCTCCGGCTACATCAGGATGTAGTCCCTCGGCTGCGGCAGCGGCGGAAGGTCCGTTTCGCCGAGCGCTTCACGCAGGTTGATCTCGATCGTTTCGGCAAGCGCCATGATTGGCAGGTCGTTCGGCAATACACCGAACGGCTCCTCCAACTCGTCCCCGAGCGCATCGAGGCCGAAGAAGGTGTAGGCGACCAGCGCGGTAACGAAGGGCGTCGCCCACCCGAGCGCATCGGCAAATCCGAAGGGCAGCAGGAAGCAAAAGAGATAGGCGGTGCGGTGCAGCAGCAGCGTGTAGCCGAAGGGTACCGGCGTGTTGCGGATGCGCTCGCAGGCCGCAAGCATCGCCGACATCCTGCCGACCGTGCCGTCCAGTTGTGCCCACTGAAAGTCACTGATCGTGCCGGCGACACGCAAGCCCGCGAGGTCACGGCCCATCTCACGCAAAAGATAGTCCGGCGCGTTGCGGCTCGCCTTGTAGCCCGAAACGAGATCTTCTGGCAGTCGGGCGAGCGCTTTGGTGGCGTGATTGCCCGGCCGCAAGTGACCAACCAGAGTGTGGGCGAAGCCGATCGCGATATTGAGGAGCCGGTGTCGCGCCGCGTCCCCCGATGCTGTCGCGTCGACCAGGACCAATGTCTGGCGTGCGAGGTCGCGCGAGGTGAAGATCAGTTGCCCCCAGTCTTTCCGCGCCTCCCACCAGCGGTCGTAGCAAGCGTTGTTTCTGAAGCCGAGAAACACCGAGAGCGCGATCCCGAGCAGGGCGAAGGGGCCGCTGTTGACACTCGGAACGATGCCGGGATCGACACGGTGCGCCCAGACGACAAAGGCGGAAAGGCCGAAGACGAACAGGACCTGAGGAAAGATCCGCTGGATGACCGATCCCCTGAGGATGAAGAACAGTTTCAGAAGGCTGGGGCGGTCGCGAACGATCATGGAAGAGCACCTGTGCGGCTATCGTTTCCACCGGTATAGGCGCCGGCTCTGAAATGGAAGGCCGCTCATCGGGGCTGCCAGCCGTCGGAGAGAGATTTTTGCCGCTGGTGTCGGCGCGGTCGCCGCGCGCACGTCCTTGTTGCGTCACGCCAACAGGGAGACAACGATGATGCGCAAGGTGGTTGCCGGCATGCAGATGTCCATCGATGGGATGATCGACGGACCGGATGGCTACACGGATTGGGTCGATTCCTGGTCGGACACCTTCGACCTCTTGCCAGAGATCGATGCCTGTGTCCTCGGGAGCGGCATGTATTCGGGCTACGAACAATATTGGAGTGCGATTAAACGCGATCCGCATGCGCCGCTGGAGTTCACCGGTAAGGAACCGACGCAGGAGGAGATCGAATACGCGGATTTTGCGCTCCGCACGCCGCATTATGTTCTTTCGAAGAGCCGCGCCGATGTGCAATGGGCCAACGCCAGCATTGTTCGCGATGTTGAAGGGTTGGAGCGGTTAAGACGCCAGCCGGGCCGAACCATCTATGTCGTCGGCGGCGCAAGGACGGTGTCGAGCCTGATGGACCACGGCCTGATCGATGAACTGCGTCTCACCATCCATCCCCTGGTGGTCGGCCAAGGCAAGGCGCTGTTCGATGCCGTCAGCCAGCGCCACTACGTTCATCTTGAGGACGCAAAGAGGATGGATGACGGCAGGGTCTGCCTGATCTGCGCGGTCGGCGATCGGAGCTGAAAGCGTTCAGCCGGCGAATTTCGCCGCAAGCCGCTTCGGCGCTTTCTGGCGCCAGGCGGCAACCAGCCGCCCGGTCAGGCTCCTGTCATCGATCGCCGAAAGCCTGACCAGCATCGCCGGCCAGCCTTTGTAGTGATCCGTTTCGAAATAGAGCTGCGGATCGAGTTCCAGCAGCATTTCCTTTTCTTCGAGCGCGCACATGACGACGAGCGTCTCGTCATCCTTCATGCGCGCGAAGCTCTTGTCTCTCACCAGCAGCGCCGGCGTGCCGTAGGAAGTACCGATCGAAACCTCCGGCAGGCCGGCGGCTTCCGCCAGCTTGACGACCCGTGTGAAGTTGCGGTCGAGGCCCTCGCTCATTCCGTCAGCATATCACACGGACATTGCCCGTCACCGGTTCCCGGCCTGCAGGCAATCTTGCGTGCAGTCGGCGGCGCGCGGCCAGGGCCAGCCGGGAAACGGCAGGTCTCCAAGTGCACGCCCGTCCATGCGCTCGAGATCCGGGTGCTGCAGCGGGTCGCGCGTCCACGCCAGCGGCGCATCCTGCTTCCGGTGTTCCGAAGTGGCGAATGCGGTCAATGTCGAGAAAAGCTTCAACATGGCGGACCATCCTTTCGATGCTTGGATGATCTGCCTCTCGGGCCTCATTTTCAATTGAGAATGGCACCGAACGGGTTTAGAAAAACTATATGAGAGATCTGAACTACGTACATCTGAACGGGCTGCGCGCTGTCGAAGCGGCTGGCCGCCTGGGTTCCTTGGCGGCAGCCGCCGAGGAACTCGGCGTGACTTCCGGTGCGGTGAGCCAGCAGATTGCCAAGGCGGAAGCCCAGCTTGGCCGCATCCTTTTCGAGCGAACGCCGCGCGGTCTCGTTCCGACCGACTTTGGCCAGCGCTTCCTCGCGCGCCTCAGCAACGCCTTTCAGGAACTGGCGGAGGCCGTGGCCTTGGCACGGCGGCGCGACGAGTCGGTGCTGACGATCTCGGTCGCGCCGGTCTTTGCCGCCCGCTGGCTGGTCTACCGGCTGAACCGTTTCGCCGAGCGGCATCCCGACATTCGCCTGCGCATCGACGCCACGACCAAACTCGTCAATCTCGACACGTCCGATGTCGATGTCGGCATCCGCGTGGGCTCGGGTGGGTGGCCGGGCGTGAGGTCCGAACTGCTGCTGCAGCAGGAGATCTTTCCCGTCTGTTCGCCGGCCATGGCGGAGAACTTGCGTGTGCCCGCAGATATTCTAAAGCTCCCTGCCGTCATCGACGGTCACTCGATGTTCAGCTGGGAAGTGTGGCTTCGCGAGGTCGGCCTCGCCGGCTCCGAAATGAACGTGCGCCACACCTTCAACGAGGCATCGCTGGTGCTCGATGCGGCGATCTCCGGGCAGGGGGTCATGCTCGCCTGGCAGACGCTTGCGGGCTTTGCGCTCACCCAGGGCAGTCTGGTCGTGCCCTTCGGTATCCGGGTCGCCACCGGCTACGGCCACTACTTCGTCAGCTCGCCATCGCGGCGGGAAAGCAAGGCCGCAGCCGCCTTCAAGCGCTGGGTTCGTGACGAGGTGGAGGAGGGCATGCGTCTGCTCGACATCAGGGCGCCGCGCGTTCGCTTCGACGCGGCGACCATGAGCTGATCACTGGAAGCGCCCGTGCGGGTCGCTCAACCCGCCGGCTCCTTCAGCCGCTCTTCCATCATCGCCCTGAAAGCCGGGCGCGCGTGGCAGCTGGCAAGCCAGGCCGAAACGCGCGGATGTTTCTCGAAGAGCTGCTTCTGGCTCATGGCGTAGCGGAAGACTTCCGCAAGGTTGAGGTCGGCGACGGTGAAGCGATCGCCGACCAGATAGTCGCGCCCGTCGAGGTGCTTCTCCAGGCGGGCAAACACCTTGTCGAGCGACTTGGCGCAGGTGGCGATCGTCGCCCGGCCTTCGTCCGTTTCCTCGGCGCCGTAGTCGTAGGTCAGGATGATCTGCACCGCATGCGGCTCGACCTCGGTCGCCGCCCACATCGTCCAGTTGCCCATCAGCCCCTCTTCGGCGATGTCGGCGGGCGCGAGCGGGCCGCCGTACTTGCGGGCGAGATAGAGATTGTTGGTAAGCGATTCCGTCAGCACGACGCCGTCGTCTTCGATCGCCGGGATCAGCCCCATCGGGTTGACGGCAAGGAAGGCCGGCGACTTGGTGTTGATCGGTGCGTCTGCGGCAAGTGGATCTGCAACCCGGCGCGCCTGGATGACCGGAACGGATGTGAAGGGAATGCCGAGCTCCCGCGCCATCCAGTAGTTGCGTGATGCGCGCGAGCGATAGACCCCATAGATCGTCAGCATGTCGAACTCCTCCCGTCGTTGCCGTGGCCTGTCTTACGGCAAGCGCGCAGGAGGACGGAAGCTGGCGCCGCTGATATCACGCATGAAATCTTTTGATGCGCCATGCGGCTCATTGTCGGCTTGTCTTTCCAGCCGTTGGTCTTTAGCTGTCGCAGTCGATTTTTGGGGGCATTTTTGGCACGACGATATCTGGGAGATCGGTTGACGAACTTGGCGGCGCGTATGCTTTGTGCGCTCGTTCTCGTCATATCGGCTCTGGTCCAGCAGCCGGCGGTCGCCATGCCGGTCGCAACGGCAGCGGCCGCCTACGTGCTTCCCGATGGCACCTTTGCCGATCTCTGCCTCACCAGCCACGATGATGCCGACGGAAAGGGCGGCACGAAAGGCCATGGATGCCAGTCCTGCTGCCTCGTCGCGCCCGCCGATCTGCCTACGCCCTATCCGATCGCCGCACCGGCGCCATCGCTCACCTGGCACGCGCCGATCCCTGCGAACGAACTTCTGCTTGTCCGCGTGGTCCTGCGCGGCGGCACGGGGCCGCGGGCGCCACCATCGGGTTTCTCCGTCTGACATCCGCTTGAGGAGCGGCTGACGGCCTCCCAGGCGTCGAAGCAGCTGTTCGACGTCGCCGGCCGTGATCCGCGACCGACCCGACCATCGTGAGGCAAGGCCGCGAAATGCGGCTTTCCCTGGAGAGACCCATGATAACCGCATCCTTTACCGGCGCCGCAGCGCAGCCGGTGACCGCCGAGCGCGGCATCTCCCTCTATCGCGCCATCTGGCGCTGGCACTTCTTTGCCGGTCTGCTCGTCATCCCCTTCATGATCAGCCTGGCTGTGACCGGCGGCCTCTATCTCTTCAATGACGAGATTGACGATACCGTCTTTGCCTATCGCAATATCGTGCCTGTCGGCACCGAACGGCTGGCGCCCTCGGCCATCGTCGCTACAGCCGTCGAGTCGGTGCCCGGCAGCGCCGCGGTCTCCTATCGCACGCCCGCAGGTGTCGATCGCTCGGCGCGCGTCACGGTCGGCATCGGCAAGGCCCGCATGCAGGTCTTCGTCGATCCCTATACCGGCGCAATCCTCGATCAGATTGCGCCGACCGAAGAGTTCAATCAGGTGGTCGAGGACCTGCACAGCCTCGACTATTTCGGCAAGTCGGTCGAAATGATTATCGAGATCGTTGCGGGTTTTGCGATCCTGCTGGTTTTCACCGGCATCTATCTCTGGTGGCCACGCCAGCAGCCCGGCGGCGTGCTGACCGTACGCGGTACGCCTTCGCGCCGCGTGTTCTGGCGCGACCTCCATGCCGTGACCGGCATCGTCGCCGGTCTGCTCATCGTCTTCCTGGCCTTCTCCGGTTTGCTGTGGTCCGGCTACTGGGGCGCCACCGTCAACGCCAAGCTGACGTCCATGGGGCTCGGCTATCCGGCGGTGCTTTGGGACGATGTTCCGACTTCGACCAAGGTCTCGACCGACGTCCTGCCCAAAGCCAACTGGCTGATGGAGAACGCGCCGGTCCCGACTTCGAGCAGCAGCGGCGCCGAGCCTGTCGGCATCGACCGCGCAGTGGCGATCGCCGATGACGCCGGCATGCTGCCCGGCTATGAGCTGGCGCTTCCGGCCGACGAGAGCGGTGTCTATACGGCCGCGATCTTTCCGGCCGAACTCGCACGTG
Source organism: Ensifer sp. SSB1 (assembly GCF_016652895.1). Classification (NCBI taxonomy): domain Bacteria; kingdom Pseudomonadati; phylum Pseudomonadota; class Alphaproteobacteria; order Hyphomicrobiales; family Rhizobiaceae; genus Ensifer; species Ensifer sp. SSB1. The sequence goes on along the minus strand of NZ_JAEPRP010000035.1, from coordinate 7,450 downwards.
AGCGCACGATCCACATCGACCAATATTCCGGCAAGCCGCTCGTCGATGTTGCCTTCGGCAACTATCCGGCACTCGGAAAGGCGATCGAATGGAGCATCAACGTGCACAAGGGGCAGGAGTGGGGACGCGCCAACCAACTGCTGATGCTCGCGGCCTGCCTGTCCATCGTGCTCGTTTCCCTATCCGCCATCGTCATGTGGTGGAAGCGTCGCCCGGCGGGGCGCATTGGAGTGCCGCCGATGCCGCCAAGGCGCAGCGTCTATGCGGGATTGTGGATCATGGCCATTCTCTTTGGACTGGCCTTTCCGCTGACGGGCGTTGCCATCCTCGTCATGGTGGTGGCCGACCAATTGCTGATGCTCTTTCCGGCGGCACGCCGGCGCCTGTCCTGAACAAGCCTAGGGGTGGCTTTGTCCACCCCTTCGTTCATCTCTGCCGACTTCGAGATTGCAACCTCTACACGATTTTTCTACAAGTTATTTAGGAAGGGCTAACTCTTGCTCGTCTAACGTGAAGTGGGGAAAGATCGACCAGCGACGTGACGATAAACGTCGGGAGGCCTCTTTGGCGAAGAACACGTCCCGCAATCCGCGATATGCTGCCCTGAATGCCGGCGGCAACGAGGATACACGTCGCCTGATCGATGCCAGCCACCGGCTGGCGGAAGAAGTTGCGCGCATCTTTCCCGCCGAGCCCGACATCGCCGATCGCCACTACTGGTTGGAAACGATGATCAACCACGTGCCCGACTACATCTATGCCAAGGATGTCGAGGGGCGTTTCCTTATTGCCAACCAGGTGACCGTTGCCGACAACGGGCTCGAGGCGCTGAAGGATATCGTCGGCAAGACCGATTTCGATCTCCATCCGCCGCAGATGGCACAGGCGATCGCCGAGATCGAGCGTCGCGTCATCGAAACCGGGGAGCCGATTTTCGGCATCGAAGAGCGGGCAATCGTCAGCAAGGGCCGCGACCGCTGGCTGATGACCTCCAAGGTGCCGCTGCGCAACAAGCTCGGCAAGATCGTCGGCATCGTTGGCGTGTCGCGTGATATCTCCGACCGCAAGGCCGCCGAACGCCTGCTCGAAGGGCAGGCTCGCCTCCTGGAAATGATCGCAAACAGTCGGCCGCTCGACGAGTTCTTCCGCGACATGATCCTTTTAATCGAGGCCCTGATGCCCGGCATCAAGGGGTCGGTGCTGTTGCTGTCGGCCGACGGCCGCTACCTTTTCCACGGCGCGGCGCCGAGCCTCGACGAGAGCTATTGTGCGACGATCCATGGCGTCGAGATCGGCCCGCGTATGGGGTCCTGCGGCACGGCCGCCTGGCGCGGCGAGCAGGTGATCGTCGCGGATATTCTCGCCGATCCTCTCTGGGACGATTATCGCGAACTCGTTCGTCCCTATGGTTTCCGCTCCTGCTGGTCGACCCCGGTCCATTCGCGCGACCGCAAGGTGCTCGGAACCTTCGCGCTCTATTCCGGCTCGGTCAGCGTTCCAGACGATGGCCAGAAGGAACTGATTGCGATGGCGGCGCATCTGGCCGGTATCGCCATCGAGCGCAAGCATGCGGAGGATCGTATCAGCTTCATGGCGCATCACGATGCGCTGACGGGCCTGCCGAACCGCGCGCTGTTCGAGGAGCAGGTCGCCGAGGCACTCGAGGCGCTGCGCGGTACCGTTCAATGGGCTGTGCTTGCCTTCCTCGATCTCGACAATTTCAAGCTGGTCAACGACACGCTCGGCCATGCGGCCGGCGATGAACTGTTGAAGGTCACCGCGTCACGCATGCGCTCGTCGGTGCGCAAGTCGGATATGGTCGTGCGCGTCGGCGGCGACGAGTTCATCCTGCTTCTGAACGGCCTTCCCTGCGAGCGGGACGTCGTGCTGGCAAGACTTGAGGATATTCGCCGCGCCATCGCCGCGCCGATGCAGATCGAGGGCCGGAGCCTGCAGGTCACCTGCAGCATGGGGGTCGCCTGTTTTCCCAATCAGGGCAAGACCGTCGGCGAACTGCTCGCCAATGCCGACATGGCGATGTACCGGGCCAAGGAGCTCGGCCGTAACAATTTGCAGGTCTTCACCGAGGAGATGGCTGCCAAGGCGCACGAGAAGCTGCGTCAGCAGGAGGAGTTGCGTGAGGCACTGGCGCATGAGGAGTTCTTCCTGCAGTTCCAGCCGCAGATGAACCTTGCGAATGGCCGCGTTTTTGCAGCAGAAGCGCTGCTGCGGTGGCGGCACCCGGAGCGGGGCACGGTCTCTCCGGCCGAGTTCATTCCGCTTGCCGAAGAAACCGGGCTGATCGTGCCGATCGGCGACTGGGTGCTGCGGGCCGCCTGCCGCCAGGCCAAAGACTGGCAGGATGCCGGCCTGCCGCCGCTGATTGTCAGCGTCAACGTTTCGGCGCGTCAGTTTCGGGAACGCAACTGGGCCGGCCATGTGGCGGCTATTCTGGCTGAAACCGGGCTTGAGCCCTGCTGCCTCGAACTGGAGCTGACGGAAAGCTTGATCATGCAGGACGTGCCCGGCGCAATCGCCACCATGCACGAACTGCAGGCGATCGGTGTGCATCTGGCAATCGACGATTTCGGCACCGGCTATTCGAGCCTCAGCGCCCTGAAGCGCTTTCCCGTGCGCCGCCTGAAGATCGACCGTTCCTTCGTCGCCGACATTCCTGTCGATCTCGACGACAACGCGATCACCGCGGCGATCATCTCGCTTGCCCAGAATCTAGGTCTGCGTGTCATCGCAGAAGGTGTGGAAAACCAGGCGCAGGTCGAGTTTCTTCGCCAGAGCGGTTGCGACGAGATTCAGGGCTACTTCTTCAGTCGGCCGCTCTCCGCGTCCGATTTCGAAACACTGATGCGCCAGCCGCGCTTCAACGCCCACAGCGTTTGAGTTCTCTCCGATTCACGCCACGACGCAAGCTTCGGTCCAGCCGGAAATGCAAGCATCGCCCCATTCCGAGGGGCTGGCGCGTAGTATTTCGTTAAGCAATTTCATGCAGCACTCCTCAGGCCGCACTCAAGCCCTTCAGAGTTCGATGTCCTCTTCAGTCCTCTTTTCCCGCCGTCAGTTTCTGCGCTCGTCCGGATTGGCAGTTGCCTCCGCCGGCCTTGCGGGCTGCACCTCCTCGATGAACACGGATGTCTTCCGCTATGAGACTGCGCCGGTGTTCCGCAATCCCGCGATCGAAGGGCGCTTTACCGATCCGCGCGCCGGCGGCATCTATGAGGGGCAGGATGGCCCGGGACCGGTTCCGACCGGGCTTCCGCCGCAGGGCCTCTATGTCTCGGACATCTATGCCTCCATAAGCGACGGCGGCTATCAGGTGCCGGAAGTGCCCTTCCGACAGATCGACGCCCGGTTCTATCGCCAGGAGGTCAGCGATCCCTTTGGCGAGCAGCCGGGAACGATCGTCGTCGATACCGGCGACCGCTACCTCTACCTGATCCAGCCGGGCGGCCGGGCGTTGCGCTACGGCGTCGGCCTCGGCCGCGAGGGTTTCGCCTGGTCGGGCCGCGGTGTCATCCAGTGGAAGCAGAAGTGGCCGCGTTGGACCCCGCCGGACAGCATGGTCGCCCGCCAGCCGCATCTGAAGCCCTATTCGGCCAAGAACGGTGGCATGGCCCCGGGCCTCAACAACCCTTTGGGTTCACGTGCGCTCTACATCTTCCAGGATGGTCAGGACACGCTCTACCGCGTCCACGGAACGCCCGAATGGAAGTCGATCGGCAAGGCCGTCTCGTCCGGTTGCGTGCGCATGCTGAACCAGGATGTCATGGATCTCTATGATCGTGTGCGCGGCAAAGCGCCGATCCTCGTCATCTGACATCCGCGGTGCGTCGTGTTGAGCGCACTCCGCCATCTCATGAGGTGGCCGCCTCCGCAATTTCGGGAGGCGGCAGTCAGTCCGCGCCGTGGCCGGCATTGAGCTGCCGCGTCAAGTGATGCAGCGTTTCCCGGATTTCACCGGCTTCTTCCAGGCTGCAGCCTGACGCCTTGCCGATATCCATCAGAATGCCGAAGGCCTCGCTCTTGAGGTCGCGGCCTTTTTCCGTGAGGCGCACGATCACCTGCCGCTCGTCACTCGGATCGCGTTGCCGCGCGACAAAGCCGGCTGCCTCCAGGCGTTTCAGAAGCGGCGACAGCGTTCCGGAATCGAGCCCGATCTCCTCGCCGATGCGTTTTACCGTCATCTCGTCCTGTTGCCAGAGTGCGAGCAGCACGAGATATTGGGGATAGGTAAGCCCGAAACGATCGAGCAGCGGCTTGTAGGCACGGTTGAAGGCATGTGCCGCCGAATAGACGGCAAAGCAGAGCTGCTTGCCGAGCGCTAGCGCCTCCTCCGGGATTGTCTCGCTATGTGTCGCCTTGTTTGCCATGGTCGCATTTTCGCAAAAACACGTCCAAAACGCAATTTGCAAAATTGATTTGCGCGCAATTGAATTTTGCGATATCTAATTCGCATCCACTCGGAACCGCAAAGGAGACCCGCCAATGCCCATTCTCTATCGCACCACTGCATCCGCAACCGGTGGCCGTGCCGGCCAGGCCAAGAGCGCAGATGGCGTTCTCGACATTACCCTCACCGTTCCGAAGGAACTCGGCGGCGACGGCGCCCGCGGCACCAATCCGGAGCAGCTGTTTGCCGCCGGCTACTCGGCCTGCTTCCTCGGCGCCCTGAAGTTCGTTGCCGGCAAGGAAAAGGTAAAGCTTCCGGAAGACACGAAGGTGACGGGAACGGTCGGCATCGGCCCGCGTGAGGACGGTACCGGTTTCGGGATTGACGCCGCGCTCGAGATTTCGTCGCCGGGTGTCGACAAGGCTGTGCTCGAGGACCTCGTCCAGAAGGCACACATCGTTTGCCCCTATAGCCACGCCACCAAGGGCAACATCGACGTCAAGCTGACGGTTGCCTGATATCTGGCCTGCAATCCAAAACAAAAACCCGGCGGGTTCTTCCGCCGGGTTTTTGCGTTCTCAGGGACGATAATGCTCGTCCAGCCAAAGCGCAGCAGGCCGGCAGCCGGGGAGGGCTATGCCTTCTTCAAAAATTCAGTGCGCAGCACCAGGCCTTTGATCTTCTCCACCCGGCATTCCACTTCGTCAGGATTGTCGGTGAGGCGAATGCCCTTCACCATCGTTCCGCGCTTCAGCGTCGTCGAGGTGCCCTTGACCTTCAGGTCCTTGATCAGGGTTACGTTGTCGCCGTCCTGGAGAATGGCGCCGTTCGAATCTTTAACGTCCATGCGAATGTTCCTTTCAAAATAACGACGCGCCCCGATCGAAATCAGGGCGCGGGCAAGAATATCAGCCTCAAGCTTTGCGCGCGGGCGCGGCCATGTTCAGCGCCGGCTGAGGCTGCCGAGGATGCCACGCACCAGTGCGCGGCCGACCTGGGTTGCGACGGTGCGGGCGACCGATTTCATCGCCGCTTCGACGACCGTCTCGCGCTGGTAGCCGGAGCTGCGCGGGCGTGCCTGTTTCCCTGCCGGTGCCGCCTCATCGTCGTCGCCGAAGCCCGGAAGCGTCCAGCGGCTGCCGCCGGTATTGGCTTCGGTTGTCTGCTGCTCGGCCTGGGCTTGCGCATCGGCGGTCTTCTTGGCGCGTGCGGCCAGGATCTCATAGGCCGATTCGCGGTCGAAGTCCTCGTCGTAAAGGTCGCGAACGGGGCTGACGTCCATCACCTTCTGGCGCTCGGCATCGGTCAGAGGACCGACGCGCGACTGCGGTGGGCGCACCAGCGTGCGTTCGACCATCGAGGGCGCACCCTTGCCTTCAAGCGTCGAGACCAGCGCTTCGCCGGTGCCGAGATTGGTGATGACGGTGGCGCAGTCGAATTCCGGATTCGGGCGGAAGGTGTCGGCGGCGGTCTTGACCGCCTTCTGGTCGCGCGGCGTATAGGCACGCAGCGCATGCTGCACGCGGTTGCCGAGCTGACCGAGAACCGTGTCCGGGACGTCGAGCGGGTTCTGCGTGACGAAATAGACACCGACGCCCTTGGAGCGGATCAGGCGCACGACCTGTTCGACGCGTTCGATCAGCGCCTTCGGCGCGTCGTTGAAGAGCAGGTGCGCCTCGTCGAAGAAGAAGACGAGCTTCGGCTTGTCCGGATCGCCTACTTCCGGCAGTTCCTCGAACAGCTCCGAAAGCAGCCAGAGCAGGAAGGTCGCGTAGAGCCGTGGGTTCATCATCAGCTTGTCGGCCGCCAGTACCGAGATCGCGCCGCGTCCATCATTGGTGGTGCGCATGATATCGCTGATCTTCAGCGCCGGCTCGCCGAAGAAATGCTCGGCGCCCTGCTGTTCGAGGATCAGGAGTTCGCGCTGGATCGAACCGACCGACGCCTTCGAAATGAAGCCGAACTGGTTGGAAAGCGCGCTGGCATTGTCGCCCATGTAGTTGAGCAGCGCCTGAAGGTCCTTGAGGTCGAGCAGCGGCAGGCCGCCCTGGTCGGCGATCTTGAAGGCGATGTTGAGCACGCCTTCCTGCGCGTCGGTCGCATTCATGAGTCGCGAGAGGAGCAGGGGGCCCATCTCCGACATGGTGGTGCGGACCCGATGGCCCTTCTCGCCGTAGAGATCCCAGAAGATGACCGGGAATTCCTGAAACTCGTAAGGGTTCGTCGGCAGGCCGATCTGTTCTGCGCGCTTCAGGATGAAATCCTTGGCTTCGCCGATCGCGCCGATGCCGGAGAGATCGCCCTTCACGTCGGCGCAAAAGACCGGGACGCCGGCGTTGGAAAAGCCCTCGGCAAGGATCTGCAGCGTGATCGTCTTGCCGGTGCCGGTGGCGCCGGTGACCAGGCCGTGGCGGTTGCCGAATTTGAGCTCCAGATATTCGCCCTTGTTGATCGAATCATCAGGCTTGCGGCTGGTGCCGATAAAGAGCTTGCCTTCTTCCAACATGTGGGCTTCATCTCCGTTTTATCAATGAAAGCGGGCGGTTCGCGTCTTTCGGCAAAGGCCCGTCATCGAAATGTGGCTGGCTCTATGTTATAGGTGGTGCGGTTGCGCCCGGCAACAAGACTGTGCCCGCCTGCAACCGGAATGCAGCCGGCTTCGCGGCCCCCGATCAGCATCGTGGATGGCTTGTCATTCCTGATCTGATCATTTACCTTGACGTCAACGTCAAAAATCGAACGAGGGAGTTTGGTCCATGAATGAATTGGTCACGCGCGTCGCGGAGAATGTCGGTATCGAGCCGGCAACGGCCGAAAAGGCTGTTGGCATGATTCTCGGCTTTTTGCAGCGCGAAGCTGCTGACGGCCCGGTCGCACAGATGATTGAAGCGATCCCGGGCGCGTCTGAGTTGATCGCTCAGTACAATGGCGAAGGCACGGGCGGCGGCGGTCTGCTCGGCGGCTTGATGTCGGCGATCGGCGGCGGCGGCGTCATGGCGCTCGGCCAGCAGCTGATGAGCCAGGGCCTCTGCATGGGTGAAATCA
>NZ_JAEPRP010000330.1:0-3111 GCF_016652895.1 Ensifer sp. SSB1 | reverse complement strand
CTTATCTCGCGGCCTCAATCACAAAAGGAAAGGTGGGATGTTCGTCGCGCTCACGAACAATCACCGCTTTGCCGGATGAAAGCGCGGCTAGAGCTTCGTATGGATCTGCTTCCTGCTTGAATTTGCTGACTCGGACGATCGGCACTGCGTAATGGTCAGCCCTCGCCTTAATCAGGAGCATCTTGACCGCATCGTGATACTTCTCGAGGGCGGCTTCCGGCGGGAGTACGAGTCCCACCGTTCTGTCACCCTTTTGGAACACGCCGCATCGACTTAGGGCGACCCTCATTGAATTCGCATAGGTTGCCACTTCGAGCCCATGCTTGTTCGCGCTGAAATCGAACTCTGTCATGGCGACCCTCCTACGTCCGGGCGCGGCGGATCACAGCGTCCGACCCGTGAAAGCACTCAGATGTGAAGGCCTTCGTCGAGCGATGATGTGCATGACCGACCCACCGGGCAAGGCAAGCGAAACCGAATGTGTATTCCTTGGGGAGATCGCAAGCAGTACTGCCTGCGGCACGAGCAGCTGAGGTCGTCATTGCGTACCCTCTCGAGAATAGGATGCTGTGGCGGCGCCGGGAACGTCCCGGGGCGGTCAACCTATTCGGAAAAAGAAGGAGTTGCTGTTGCTCATTCTGGAACATTTAGCGAACAAACTGGTGGACGTCAAGATCTTCAGAAACCGCGCAATTCACGCTACTTTCCTAACGAAGCCCCCTAGCCCTTAGGCCAGTTGGTTAGTGAGGTAGCGTCATTTCGTAGGGAATTTGGGCGTCAAGGACCATTGGTTATTCCGATTTTCGTGCAAACCTCGATTTCGAGAGACACCTCCACGTGGAGCAAAGTTCGAACTACTGCGTCCGGCATGACAGGTGCCAGCCGTTGATCCTCAATACCTTTGCGGCTCCGCATCGAGGGCCGTTTTCAATTCGTCAACCGACGGCGTTAGCCCTCTATTGCTAGACGTCCTGCCCCGGCGTTGAACGATCGATCTCTACGTTGGCATCCAGGTAGAGCGTCGTCGCAAAGGCGTTGCTCTTCCTTGCCCTCGCACCCGACGGGCCGTAGAGGAAGGTGGTCGTCGCGCCAGCCTGCGTCACTATCGACAATCGATTGGCCCCATCCCACCCGAGCGTTCGCACGCCATCGCTCACCATGTTGCCGTTGGCGTCGTAGCCAATCGCGCGGGTGGCGATCGTGGTCGGCGCATGCGGACGTGCCGCATTGCCAGCGGGGTAGGCGTCGCAGCCGATACGCTTGTCGAACGTCAGGCTGCAGTTGTTAGAATAGGAGGGGGCTCGCCCAAATACCGCCGAGCTTCTCGAACTTGATCGGTTGGCCATAGAAGCCTTAGATCCCAACAGTCAGCTGGAGGGCTCGCGATATGCGTTCCAGTATTCCACGCCTTGAGATTCAAACCTTTCCCAAAGAGCATCCTCTCCAAACCTTTTTTTATACTCCAGTTCATTCGGGAAAATAGGAACCAGTTTTACAAAGTGGATCGCGGTTCCGTTGTCCTGAATCGGCGGCAAAATGCCGTCACCGTTCGTAAACAGGAAAGTCGCAGCGACCGTCCCCTTCCACAGGGGGAAAGACAGAGTGATCGTATCGCCCGAATTGGGCGGAACACCTGTGCCGTTGCCGTCGAAAGCTGCCTCGGCGATAGCTTCAACGACGTCGTCCACTTCCGGCCGCAACCCAATATAGAATTCGCACGCGTCCGACCCATCTTTCAATAGCTCGCGGACACCATCTGTTGCGTAGAGAGTAACTCCCTCCTTACTACTTTCCTCGCTCCATTTGTAAATCAGGATGCTTCTCCCATCCGCGAGCGCAAATCGCGCCGTGCGGTCAGGACGCCCATATAACTTTTCATAGTGTTCGATTGTCTTCATTACCGATCCTTCGGCGGTACCCAATCAACTCCAAGTCTCCGGCTGCCTTTGCTGGAGTTACATGACCTGCAAGCCCCCGCCAGATTGCTTGGATCGTTGACACGCCCGCTCCTCGTTTCCTTCGAATCCAGATATCCACCTTCAACCCAATCCTGCTTTTGTGAGCGGACATGGTCCAAAGTGTCTGAACGCGCTTCTCCGCAATAAACGCAGTCCACGTCTCTTGACAACGTTTCCTGTCGAACCTCGCTGGAAGGCTTGCTATATTTGTCTCGTGCATAGGGGGGCGCTTCGCCCTGTGATTTCGATACCTCCGGAGCTTCAGTCGTTTCGGAGACCTGTTTGTTGATTTCCTTTTTTTCAAAGGCGTCTTTGGCTATACCGACAGCCAAGCGGGCGGCTTGACCGGCGCCGGCACCCGTAGTCATATCAACGAAGACTTCAGTTCGACTTCGGCTATAGGCTTCGGCTGGATCGGCTGGCGCATTCGCCCGGTCCCACCCACCGAGTAGGCTCCCGATTACACCGATTACGCCCCCGATCACAGATCCCCAGAGGTGCCCGTTCGGATCGCTATTGTTAATCGGATCGTTTGCAGCATAGGCGTATCGGTTGGTACCTACGCCTTCGACGGTCGGATCCCAGGTGTCTGGCGAGATGAACCGCGCGCTCGCCGCGCCGGCCATTGGAGTGATGCTCAGGCTGCCAATCAACAGTATGGCAAGCCCGCGTGCCATCATGCGCCGCAGCGAAGTCATGAAGCCTAATCCTCGCTCAATCCGCGATGAGAATAACAACGAATCAATGAATGCGAGCGACTTCATCGACTTGCCTCCGGTCGTCTGGACTGCTGGGGGCTGTGGTGATTGGCTCCAGCCGCGTCGTAGAGCTCGACCGCATCCTCAGCCGGAACAAGCCGTCCGAATTTAGGATCGTAGTACCTGGCATTGAGGTATTGCAGCCCGGTTTCAGGATCGAAGCGCTCGCCGATGTAGCCCTTCTGCGTCCGCATCGCCGTGTTGGTCGGTTCCCCATAGGCAGCATAAGCCGTCTGCTCGACGAGATTGCCGCTGGCATCCGTCACCTGCCGGACCGATGCGAGATGATCGCGATGCAGATAGGTCTTGGTCACCGCGCCGGTCTGAGCGTTGACGACCAGCTTCAGATCCGGATGCGGATTGCGCGTGTAGACGTCCTGTCCGGGTGTCGAACG
>NZ_JAEPRP010000329.1:0-3132 GCF_016652895.1 Ensifer sp. SSB1 | reverse complement strand
ACGCCGCAGCCGATGTAGCAGATCTTGTCGAAGGGGGCGTCGGGATTGACCTTGGCGACGGCGATTTCCGGCAGCACCGTGTAGTTGGCGAAGGTCGAGCAGCCCATGTAGTGGTGGATCTTGTCGTTGCCGATCGAGAAGCGCGAGGTGCCGTCCGGCATCAGGCCCTGGCCTTGCGTCGCGCGGATCGCGGTGCACAGGTTGGTCTTGCGCGACAGGCACGACGGGCAGGAGCGGCATTCGGGCGTATAGAGCGGAATGACATGGTCGCCCTTCTTCACCGAGGTGACGCCCGGGCCGACGTCGACGACGATGCCGGCCCCTTCATGGCCGAGGATCGCCGGGAACAGGCCTTCCGGATCGGCACCCGACAGCGTGAAGTCGTCGGTGTGGCAGATGCCGGTGGCCTTGACCTCGATCAGCACCTCGCCGGCCCGTGGGCCTTCGAGTTGAACCGTCATGACCTCGAGCGGCTTGCCTGCCTGAACGGCAACGGCGGCGCGTACATCCATCTATTTTCTCCTTGGACTGAAATGACTTCGGGCCGCCACAGGACGGCGGCCCGTATGGAATCGCAATGGGTTATCGAATGTTCTGTTGAACGCGATTGAGTTCCATCTCAAGTGCGGCGATCGCCTTGCCGGTCTGTTCGTGCAGCTTCTTGACCAAGGCAAGCTGTTCGCGAAGACCGTCGCGCTCGTCATCGACCGTGTCCGAATCCGGCGCCTTGCCGAGGCCGGCAATCAGCCACGCCGGGGTAACGCCCAGCACGCCGGCAAGCAGGAAGAGCCGGTTCGTCCGGGGTTCGGCACGGTCGCGCTCCCAGGCGGCGACCGTTTCGGTGCGTACCCCAAGCTGGTCGGCAAGATCCTTGGTGCTGAGATTGGCGGCGTCGCGCGCCCTCCAGATGCGTCCACCCAGCGTGTCACCATCACTGGTATCGCGCAGGCGGGCAATCATCGTTTCGGTGGACAAGCGCATGGATATCTCCTTTGCCACGGTTACGTTCAAAGGTCCCGGAGAAGAGGCAGAGAGCCGCTTTCGATTTCCGGGGCGGAAGATTGTCCTGAGCTTATAGGCATTTGACCGGCGAGGGACCACCCCGAAGCGCCAAAAACACCGTCAATTGCGGCTAAGGCGCGGATAGTTCGTTCTCCGTCGCATCTTCGGCCGTTGAAAAGCATGGCTCAGGCTCTAATGTGCGGCGGCCAACCGGAGCTTGCCCTTATGACTGACGCCCGAACTGCGGCCGCCGAGCCCACCGATACCGTGATGCAAGGCGTCGCCATCATGCTGTTCGCGATGGTCATCCTGCCCGGCATGGATGTGATTGCGAAATACATGGCTGTCTACGAGGGCATGTCGCCCGGCCAGGTGACATTCTATCGATTCTTCTTCCAGCTCGTGGCGACCTTGCCCATGCTGCTTCGCGCCGGCGGCTTGCGGGCGCTGAAGCCGAAGCGCCCCTTCGCCAATCTGCTGCGCGGCGTGCTGCTGGCAACAGCTGCCTTGTTCTTCTTCATTTCCGTGAAGTACATGCCGCTCGCCGACACCTTTGCCATCTATTTCGTCGAGCCCTTCATCCTGACCTGCCTTTCAGCCGTGTTCCTGAAGGAGAAGGTCGGTTGGCGGCGCTGGCTTGCCATCGTCGTCGGCTTCGGCGGAGCGATGATCGTCATCCAGCCGAGTTTTGCCGCTTTCGGCCTAACTGCGCTGTTGCCGGTTGCCTGCGCCTTCGTCTTTGCCTGCTATCTGCTTCTCAATCGCGCGGTCGGGACGGGCGACTCGCCGCTGACGATGCAGACCATCGCCGGAATCGGCGGCACGCTGATGATGGGGCTGGTGATTTTGGTCGGCAACGGCATGGGGAGTGCCGATTTCGTGCCCTCGTTGCCGAAGTCGCCGCTTGGGTGGACACTGGTTGTCGTGCTCGGCGCGCTCTCAGGCTACGGCCACCTGCTGGTCGTCAAGGCCTTCCGGGCAGCACCGGTGTCGTTGCTGGCGCCGTTCCACTACTTCGAGATCGTTACGGCGACGGCGCTCGGCTACCTCATCTTCGGAGACTTCCCGTCGCTCTCCAAATGGCTTGGCATCGCCATCATCGTCGGCTCGGGGCTCTTTATTATCTGGCGCGAGCGGCAAGCCAGCAGGCGGGCCGCAGGCTGATCAGGGTCACGCCGCGTCGTTCCTGGTCGGGCCGAAGATCGCCTCGAACGCCTCGCGCAGGCGGATGTCGACATCGGTCATCATGACCGGCAGGCCAAGGTCAACGAGGCTGGTCACGCCGTAACCGCGAATGCCGCAGGGCACGATGCCGCCGAAGTGGTCGAGATCCGGATCGACGTTCAGAGCGAAGCCGTGAAAGCTCACCCATTTGCGCAGACGGATCCCGATCGCGGCGATCTTGTCTTCCGCCATGGCTCCATCGGGCAGGGGAGGCTTTTCCGGGCGGCGCACCCAGACCCCAACCCGGTCTTCGCGCCGCTCGCCCCGGACATTCATCGAATCGAGCGTAGAGATCACGACGCTTTCCAGCGCCGCAACGAAGGCGCGTACGTCCTGCTTCCGGCGCTTGAGATCGAGCATGACGTAAACGACGCGCTGGCCCGGCCCGTGATAGGTGTATTCGCCGCCGCGGCCAGTGGCGAACACCGGAAAGCGATCGGGCATCACCAGGTCAGCGACATCGGCACTGGTGCCGGCTGTATAAAGTGGGGGATGTTCCACCAGCCAGACGAGTTCGTCAGCGGTGCCAGCGGCGATTGCCGCAGCTTCCTGCTCCATCAGCTCGACCGCCTGTGGATAATCCACCAGTTCGGAGGCAATTCGCCAGCGAACCGGGGCCGATTCTGGAGGGGCAAACATGTCCTGGTTCAGATTGTCACGCTGCATTCGCTCGGTATTCCTGTGCCTTGAGAGCTTGTACATGGGATGAGGCGAGGCAAGAGTCCAGCGTTTCCAAGGCTTCGCGAACGGGCTGTTGAAATAGTTTTCGTTCCCGTCAAATTTCTGTCGTCATCCCCTTGTGCCCCCCAGGAGCTTTTGCTACATGCAGCCCCGTCGGCGCAAGTCGACATCTACCACGATGCGGTCGTGGCGGAATTGGTAGACGCGCAGCGTTGAGGTCGCTGT
>NZ_JAEPRP010000002.1:0-99926 GCF_016652895.1 Ensifer sp. SSB1 | reverse complement strand
AATTGCGTTTTACTCCGCTTGCCGGCGGGTTCCTGACGAGCCTGCTCGTCGCCGTCGCTCTCTATCTCTTCGCCGAGCCGGTCTTCGAAACGCAGCGCGAGTTGTTCTTCGACAATCTGACACAATGGATCCCCGCGCCGCAGTCGCCTGATATCATTGTCGTCGACATCGACCGCCATGCCCACCAATCGCGCCCGTCCGGCGAATGGGACAGGACGGCAACCGCCGAGCTCCTGTCCCGGCTTGCGACGGCCGGTGCCAGGGCTGTGGCCGTCGACTTCGTCTTCAGCGCCGATTGCAATGCGACCAACGACGGCAATGCTGCCCTCGCCTCGGCACTCGGAAGCGTCCCCGTCATCCTCGGCTTTCTGATTGCCGATACGGTGCAGGAGCGGCCACGTCCGGTACCGCCACTGGCCCTGAGCCGCCCCTTCTCTCCGCCCGAACTCTGGTTCCTCGACGGCGCTGAAACGTCCTGCGCCGCTTTCATGGAGCAGGCAAAGGCGGCTGCCGCTTCGTTTCTCGTGGGCGACGAGGACGCGCGGATCCGGCGGGTGCAAGCCTATGCCATCCTCGGCAACGACGCCTATCCGTCGCTGGCGATCGAGGCGGCGCGGTGGATGCGCGGGGCTGGTACGCCCATTCTCGGCGGCGCGCCCGCGTGGGTGCGCATCGACGGACAGGTGATCGCGCTCGACGAAACCGGCAGCCTGCGCTTCGTCGCGAGCGCTGCGGACCGGCTCGCAGCCCGCACGGTTTCGGCCGCTGACGTGCTCTCCGGCAAGGCGACGGCAGACCGGTTTGCAGGCAAACTCGTGCTGATCGGCAGCAGCCTGCCGAGCCTTGGGGGCCTGCGGCCCAGCGCCTCGATGCCGCTCGAACCCTCGGTGCAGATTCACGCCGATGTCGCCAACGCGATCCTGACCGGCTTCATACCGCAGCGCGACAGCCGGCTTCCGCTGGCCGAAGCCACCATGGCCCTCGTCGCCGGTCTTGGCATCGCCTTTGCGGCGGCGCGCCTTCGGCCGCTGATATCGGCAGCCCTTGGCCTTATCGCCGTCGCCGCCGTCGTCGCGGCGGCGGCGGTCATCTATGACGTCAGCGGCTGGCTTATCGATGCGGTGAGCATTTCCGCCGCTCTTGTTACGGTTCTCGCGGTCACCAGCGTCCTGCAATTCGCCCGGGTGCGACGGGCCGAAGCGGCGGCACGGCAGAAGTTCTCGCAATACCTGCCGCAATCGGTCGTCGCCCGCTACATCGACAATCCCGGGCTTGCGCGCGTGGCCGGCGAGGAACGGCAGGTAACAGCGCTTTTCACCGATATCGAGAGCTTTTCCGCTCTGTCGCAAAGGCTGAAGCCGCGGGATCTCATTGCCCTGCTCGATGTCTACTTCGCCGAGGTCAACGCCCTTGTGGCGGCGCATGGCGGCATGGTCGACAAGGTGGTGGGCGATGCTGTGCATGCGTTTTTCAATGCTCCCGAGGATCTGCCGCAGCATGTCGACCGGGCCATCGATTGCGCGAAGGCGATCCACGCGTTGACGGAAGAGATGCGGCGGCGTCCGCAGTTTGCGGCCAATACCTTCGGCAGGACGAGGATCGGCGTCGAGACCGGACCAGCGGTCGTCGGTGAAGTCGGCGCCGGCGGCAAGCTCGACTACACCGCCCATGGAGACGCGATCAACCTGGCGGCCCGTCTGCAGGAGGCGAACAAGTTTCTCGGCACGGCGATCTGCGTCGGGCCTGCAGCCGCGGCGGAAAGCAAGCAGCCGCTTCGCCCGCTCGGCAGCCACGAAATCCGCGGCTTCTCAACGATGGAGTTGTTCACGGTTGCGGACTGAGGCAACGGCCACCGCCCGCGCTCACTGAAAGGCATGCCGGCTTTCGGGCTCCGTCAATTCAACGCGTCAGGCCAACGCTGGCATAGGCTTCCTTGATCCGCGCCTCGCCCCAGTTGACCGGCTCGCTCGGGGCATCACCCCGGTGATGGAATTCCACCCCCTGCCCCGCAGCGACGATCTTCGTCACGCCGCCGCGCGCGACCGTAACGCTTCCATGTTCGACGAAGACCGCAAAGGCGGCACGGCTCGGTCCGCAGAAGAATTTGGTGCCGCGCACACCAATCATACCGAAGGCGGTGCGCACGGCCACATCGACTTTCGGCAACCCCTCGGGCCGATCGAAGACCATGCGTCCTGTTCCAAGCTCGAGCGTTCCGCCCTGGCCAGCGATGAAGCTATCGACGAGGAGCTCGGTTTCGGCACCGAGGAGCACCCGGGTGTCCGTGCCAAGGTTCAAGGTCGCATAGCTGTCGACATTGGTGTGCACGCGATCGTTTTCGAAGAGCTCGCTACCGACGGCAAGCAGTTCGTCCTTTGTCGCCCGCTTTCGCCTTACGTCGCCACGCACCTCGGTTGCCTCGCCAAGGGCCGAACTTGCCCAGGACGGAGCGAGATGGCCGCCAACAGCCGTCAGCAACAGCCCCGCGACGACGACGCGGCGGCTCACCAGCATGAGGCGCAGTGGCGCTGCCAGATCTTCCATTGCCTCTCTCCCGTTTGAGCGGTGCCGCCATTCGAGGATAGCCCCGGCGCTCCTGGATGCAAGCGGCACAAAGGCCTGCCCTCAACAGTCCCTCACCACTTCGCCAGAGCTTTCGCCACCGGGCTGTTCCCGCCGGAACAGCTTTCCTCGACGGGCATGGATAAGTTCAGGTCCAAGAGAAGGGGAAAGCATCATGGAAAAGCGCAGCACATCCGGCACCCGCATCATCAACGCCCTCCTGCTGGCGATCGTCAGCCTGCTCGCGGTCGCCGCGATCGCCCTCCCCCCGGCGCGTGCTGCCGATCTCTCCGCTGCCGAAGTCTGCGACCGCGAGGCGGGCAGCATTTTCGACCTGCAGCGCAATCAGGCTTTCCCGGCCGTTTCCACCGAAGACATCCGGATTGGCGTCGCGCTGTCGGCCTGCCGCGAGGCCTATAATCAGAAGAGCGGCGCTCGCGCCGAATTCCAGCTGGCCCGCGTGCTCGACAAGGCGGGGCAGAAGACCCAGTCGTTGCGCATTCTCGGTGAAGCCGCCGAACATGGTCACGCATTGGCAATGACCAACTACGCCGTTCTGATGGGCGAACAGGGCGACACGGCGACCGAATTCTCGCTGAACCAGAAGGCTGCGGCCGCCGGCAACATTCTCGCCGCTTACAATCTCGGCGTTTCATATCGCGACGGCATGGGCACGCCGATCAACGGCAAGCTGGCAATCGAATGGTTCGAGCGGGCATCGCTCGCCGGCGACGACGTCGCCGCCTTCAACCTCGCGGTCATTCTGGACGAAGGCAAGCTGGTGGCGGAAGACAACCGAAGGGCTGCCAAATTCTACCGGTTGGCCGCAGACCGCGGCAATGTCGACGCCATGGTCAACCTCGGCCTGATGCTGGAAAACGGTGAAGGTAGCGCCAAGGATCTTCCCGCTGCCCATGCCATGTTCCGCAAGGCTGCGAACGAGGGCGACGCCTTCGCCGGACAGAAGCTCGCGGAACTCACCGCCGACGAAACCTTCCAGACCGCCATGCTCGGCAAGACCAGCCGGATCATCAAGTAACCCCACACGCCTCCCAAGGGCCACGCGGGCCGGAGATCATCAGGATCTTCGGCCCGCGTTTTCGTTTCGGATGACGCAATTGCGGACGGAAATCCGCTTCGCACTTTTCCTGGAATTGGTCTCTTAGTCCGCAATTCCGGACGGAAAACCGCTTCGCACTTTTCCTGGAATTGCTTTAGCGGATCTCGCCCGCCTGCGGCCCCCAGGTATCGGTCAGTGCAAAGCCGTCGGCGAGCGGATCAAAGGGATCGAGTGCGACCTGGTGCAGGCCGAAGGTCCAGCCGCGGCCGGCAATGGTCGGGATGATCGCCTCACGGCCGGCAACCGTCGTCACACCTTCGAGGCCGACTTCGAACTCGGAGCCGATGATCGAGCGGGACTTCAGGACATCGCCGACCTTGACCTTGCCGCGCGCATGCAGCGTCGCGAGATTGGCCGAGCTGCCGGTGCCGCAGGGCGAGCGGTCGACACGGCCCGGCCACATGGTAGTGCAGGTGCGGATCGTGCCGTCGGCCTCGACATCACGGAACATGACGTAGGCGACGCCTTTGATCTCCGGTATTTCCGGATGAACGACGGGAATGGTGCGGTTGACGATGTCCTTCAGGATCATCCCGGCTTCGACGATCTCGCGGGCGTTCGCCTTGTCGATCGTGGTACCGATCTGGCCGACATCGACCAGGGCGTAGAAGATGCCGCCATAGCAGAGGTCTAGCTTGATCTTGCCCCACTTCGGCGTGTCGACTTCGACGTCGAGCTCATGCACGAAGGACGGCACCATCGTCAGCTTCACCTTTTCGCACCGGCCGTCGCGGCAGGTCGCGGTCGCCTTGACGAGGCCGGAGGCGGTGTCGAGCATGACGACGGTCTCGGGTTCCTTCATCTCGATGATGCCGGATTCCAAAAGCGCGGTCGTGACGCAGATCGAGTTCGAGCCGGACATGGCGTGCGCCTGATCTGCCTGCAGGATGATGAAGCCGGCATCGGCTTCCGGCCGCTTCGGCGGCACCAAGAGGTTGACCGAACCGATCGAACCGGACCGGGGCTCCAGGCACAGGAACCGGCGCAGGCTGTCATCGACCGTGTTGATGTGGTTGAGCTGCTCGGCGATCGAGTTGCCGGGGATCTTCGGCACGCCGCCGATCGCAACCTTGCCGATCTCACCCTCGCAATGAACGTCCAGCAACTGGATCGTGCGCTTCCACCGCATGCCGTTTCTCCAACTCGCTTGCCATCGCCCTGGTGGCGATCATGGCTGATATATCAGATGCGCTTGCATTACCGCTTTCCTCGATCCGCCGCAAGGAAAACCGCCGGACGCCGCCAGAGTCGCCCCAAAGTTGCCGCTTGACGCGCCACACGCCGCGCGACAGCTTGGGGCCACTCGCGACGCAACCTTCTGGATCTCCATGACAAAGCTGATCATCTTCACCGACCTACACATGGTGCCCGAAGGCACGACGATCATCGGGCTTGATCCCTACCAGCGCTTCGCCAACGGCATCGAGCACGTCAACCGCTACCATGCGGACGCCGAACGGGTGATTGTCACCGGCGACCTTACCCACTACGGCGATCGCATTTCCTACGAGCGACTGAAGCGGCTCGTCGATCAGCTCACGCCGCCGGTCGCCATCACCATCGGCAACCACGACCGGCGCGAGGTGTTCCTTGACGTCTTTACAGACGCAACGACTGACGATCACGGTTTCGTGCAGCAGGCGATCGATTTCCCGGATTGCCGCGCCATCCTGCTCGATACGCTCTTTGCTCCGCCATATGTCTACCCGACCAGCCATACTGGTCTTCTCTGCGCCAGGCGCCTTGCCTGGCTCGACCGGCAGCTTACTGAGGCCAGCGACAAGCCGGCGCTCATCTTCATGCACCACCCGCCGCATCGGACGGGCTTTACCGGAATGGACATGATCCGGCTCGCCAACGAGACGGAGTTCTACGAGCTCGTCAAACGTCACGGCAACGTCCGTCACATCTTCGCCGGACATGTGCACCGCACGATCAACGGCTCCAGCCGTGGCATTCCTTTCTCGATCTTCAAGAGCCCGGTGCACCAGCAGCCGATGCCCTTCGACACGCCCGACACCTCTTTGTCCGTCGACGAACCGGCCGCCTACGGCATTGCCGTCGTGACGGATGATGGCGTGCTGGTGCATACGGAAGACTACGAGATTGCCCGCCGGGACGCCGCCATCGCGTAAGGGCCATTTCGGACCGCCGACCTTCATGCTAGTTTGCGGATATGACCGAACCCGTATCCCTCGACGAAACCTTCGACTGCCAGAGCTGCGGCGCCTGCTGCGCGTATTCGGCCGACTGGCCGCGCTTTTCGCTGGAGACGGACGAGGAGCTCGACCTGATCCCGGCTGAGTACGTGTCGGCCGATCTCGGCGGCATGCGCTGCGAGAACGATCGCTGCTCAGCACTCGGTGGCAAGCTCGGCGAACATGTCGGCTGCAAGATCTATGCGATCCGGCCGATTGTCTGCCGCACCTGCATGCCCGGCGACGATGAGTGCCTGATGGCCCGCGAGAAGCATTTCGGCAAGGCTGCCTGACATCGGATCATCCGGAGGATTCGCTGACATTCCGCATCCTCTGCAGCATTACATCCGCAGAACAGTGAAACATTCCGCCAAAGACAAAAAATGCCGGATGGATGTACGGCCGAAGGAAGCGTATTTTCCGCCCATGATCAGGGGCGCGCTGCGCCCTTAGAAACCGCTTCCCGGAGGATAGCGCTCGATGAGCCAGACACCGCTTCACAAGACCACTGCAGAGACCGGCGCGCCGCAGGCTCCTTTCGCCGAGTTCGCTCCGCCGGTGCGCCCGCAGAGCACGCTTCGCCAGGCCATCACCGCCGCCTACCGCAGGCCGGAAACGGAGGCGCTGCCGGCACTCGTCGAAGCCGCGACGCTGGACGCCAAGACCCGGGAGGCGGCCGCCAAGACCGCCCGCAAGCTGATCGAGGCGCTGCGCGCCAAGCACAAGGGCTCCGGCGTCGAAGGCCTCGTACAGGAATATTCGCTTTCGAGCCAGGAAGGCGTGGCGCTGATGTGCCTTGCCGAAGCGCTGCTGCGCATTCCGGACACCGCGACCCGTGACGCGCTGATCCGCGACAAGATCGCCGACGGCGACTGGAAGTCGCATATCGGCGGCGGCCGCTCGCTGTTCGTCAACGCCGCCACCTGGGGCCTCGTCGTTACCGGCAAGCTGACTTCCACCGTCAACGACCGCAGCCTTTCCGCCGCGCTCACCCGCCTGATCGCCCGTTGCGGCGAACCGGTCATCCGCCGCGGCGTCGACATGGCGATGCGCATGATGGGCGAACAGTTCGTCACCGGCGAAACCATCGACGAGGCGCTGCGCCGGTCGCGCGCGCTCGAGCAGAAGGGCTTCCGCTATTCCTACGACATGCTCGGCGAAGCGGCGACCACAGCCGCCGACGCGGAGCGCTACTACCGCGACTACGAGCAGGCGATCCATGCGATCGGCAAGGCATCGGCCGGCCGCGGCATCTATGAAGGCCCCGGCATCTCGATCAAGCTTTCGGCCCTGCACCCGCGCTACGCCCGTTCGCAGGCCTCGCGCGTCATGGAAGAGCTGCTGCCGAAGGTGAAGGCACTCGCCGTCATCGCCAAGAAGTACGACATCGGCCTCAACATCGACGCCGAGGAAGCCGACCGTCTCGAACTTTCGCTCGACCTGCTCGAAGAACTCTGCCTCGACAAGGATCTGGCCGGTTGGGCCGGCATGGGCTTCGTTGTCCAGGCCTATGGCAAGCGCTGCCCCTACGTGCTCGACTTCATCATCGACCTTGCCCGTCGCGCCGAACGCCGCGTCATGGTGCGCCTCGTCAAGGGCGCCTATTGGGATGCCGAGATCAAGCGCGCCCAGCTCGACGGACTCGAAGACTTCCCGGTCTAGACCCGCAAGATCTACACCGACGTTTCCTACATCGCCTGCGCCAAGAAGCTGCTGGCCGCGACCGACGTGATCTTCCCGCAGTTTGCGACCCACAACGCGCAGTCGCTGGCAACCATCTACGAAATGGCCGGCAAGGACTTCAAGGTCGGAAAGTACGAGTTCCAGTGCCTGCACGGCATGGGCGAGCCGCTCTATGACGAAGTGGTCGGCAAGGGCAACCTCGACCGTCCCTGCCGCATCTATGCGCCTGTCGGTACGCACGAAACCCTGCTTGCCTATCTGGTTCGCCGCCTGCTCGAAAACGGCGCGAATTCCTCCTTCGTCAACCGCATCGCCGACCCGAAGGTATCGGTCGACGAACTGATTGCAGATCCGGTCGAGATCGTGCGCGCCATGCCCGTTGTCGGCGCGCCGCACGACCAGATCGCGCTGCCCGACAACCTGTTCGGTGACACGCGACGCAATTCGGCCGGTCTCGACCTTTCGAACGAAGCGGGCCTGACCTCGCTGACAGCAGCGCTGCAGGCGAGCGCTACGGTCGACTGGAAGGCCGTTCCGCAGCTGGCAACGGGCCCCGCCTCCGGCGAAACCCGCGCCGTCGTCAACCCCGGCGATCATCGTGACGTGGTCGGCTCGGTCACCGAGGCTTCGGAAGCCGACGCCCGCCAGGCAGCGAACCTTGCCGCCAAGGCCGCCGCAAGCTGGGCCGCCGTGTCGCCGGCCGAGCGCGCCGCCTGCCTGGCGCGTGCGGCCGACCTGATGCAGGCGCGCATGCCGACCCTGCTCGGCCTCATCGCCCGCGAAGCCGGCAAGTCGCTGCCGAACGCCATTGCCGAAGTGCGCGAAGCGATCGACTTCCTGCGCTACTACGCCGAACAGACGCGCCGCACGCTCGGCCCGGCCCACAAGGCGCTTGGGCCCATCGTCTGCATCAGCCCGTGGAACTTCCCGCTGGCGATCTTCACCGGGCAGATTGCCGCGGCGCTGGTTGCCGGCAACCCGGTGCTGGCAAAGCCCGCGGAAGAAACTCCGTTGATCGCCGCCGAAGGTGTGCGCATCCTGCACGAGGCCGGCGTTCCCGCCGACGCGCTGCAGTTGCTTCCCGGTGACGGCCGCATCGGCGCAGCGTTGGTGGCGGCACCTGAGATCGCCGGCGTGATGTTCACCGGCTCGACCGAAGTCGCCCGCCTGATCCAGGCCCAGCTTGCCGACCGGCTTTCGCCCGCCGGCCGGCCAATCCCGCTGATCGCCGAGACCGGCGGCCAGAACGCCATGATCGTCGACAGCTCGGCGCTTGCCGAACAGGTCGTCGGCGACGTCATCGCCTCGGCCTTCGACAGCGCCGGCCAGCGCTGCTCGGCGCTGCGTGTGCTCTGCCTGCAGGAAGACGTTGCCGACCGCACGCTTTCGATGCTGAAGGGTGCGCTGCATGAGCTCAAGATCGGCCGCACCGACCGGCTCTCGGTCGATGTCGGCCCGGTCATCACCGCTGAGGCCAAGGGCATCATCGAGAAGCATATCGACGCCATGCGCGGTCTCGGCCGCAAGGTCGAGCAGATCGGTCTTGCCTCCGGCACCGAACAGGGCACCTTCGTGCCGCCGACGATCATCGAGCTCGACAAGCTCTCCGACTTGAAGCGCGAAGTCTTCGGTCCGGTGCTGCACGTCATCCGCTACCGCCGCGACGATCTCGACCGGTTGATCGACGACATCAATGCCACCGGCTACGGCCTCACCTTCGGTCTGCACACGCGTCTTGACGAGACGATCGCCCACGTCACCTCGCGGGTGAAGGCAGGCAACCTCTACGTCAACCGCAACGTCATCGGCGCTGTCGTCGGCGTCCAGCCCTTCGGTGGACGTGGCCTCTCCGGCACCGGCCCGAAGGCCGGCGGTCCGCTCTATCTCGGTCGCCTCGTCGCCACCGCCCCGGTGCCGCCGCAGCACAGCTCGGTTCACACCGATCCGGCGCTGCTCGACTTCGCCAAGTGGCTCGACGGCAAGGGCGCCAAGGCTGAGGCCGAAGCCGCCCGCACCGCCGGCAGCAATTCGGCCCTCGGCCTGCACTCGGAACTTCCCGGCCCGGTCGGTGAACGCAACCTCTATGCGCTGCATCCGCGTGGCCGCGTGCTCCTGGTTCCGGCGACGGAAGCCGGCCTCTACCGCCAGCTGGGTGCTGCCCTCGCCACCGGCAACACCGTCGTCGTCGACGCCGCTTCCGGCCTGCAGGCGTCGCTGAAGGATATGCCGGCCAGCGTCTCCGCGCGGCTTTCCTGGTCGAAGGACTGGGCGGCAGACGGTCCGTTCGCAGGCGCGCTCGTCGAAGGTGATGGCGCCCGCGTGCGCGAGGTCAGCAAGGCGATCGCCGGCCTGCCGGGTCCGCTCGTCCTCGTCCAGGCAGCTTCGACCGAAGAGATCGGCAAGAACCCCGACGCCTATTGCCTGAACTGGCTGCTCGAGGAGGTCTCGACCTCGATCAACACGGCCGCTGCCGGCGGCAATGCCAGCCTGATGGCGATCGGCTAGAGCCGCAGCTCGACGAGCGCCCTCCCGGTTCAGGAGAGCGCACTGGATGTTCTCCTCTCCCCCACTCTTGGTGGGGGCGAGGCACTCACCCACGCCACCTCATCTCTGTGCCCCGTCACCGGGACCAGCCGCGCCGCGTCGGCGGCGCAAAAGAATATCTCAACAAGAAATAGGCTTCTCACGGCACAGACGCGCCGCCACCGTCATTCCTGTGACAGGCACAGGAATGACGGTGGAAGCACGCGGCCTTTTACAGCGCCGCACCAAAACCGGCACCCGCACCGATCCAAACCATTGTGGCGCCGCCCCCGACAATCCGTTATCAGCGTCTGAAAAACGGAAGCAGCCATGTTCACCCTCAAGCGCATCGAAACGGCAAGCCAGGACGTCAAGAAGAGCCGCTTTCTGGCCTTCGCCGCGCCTATTGCCGATGAACAAGCGGCAAAGGATTTCCTCGCCTCCCATTCCGATGCCACCGCCAACCACAATTGCTGGGCATGGCGCATAGGCCAGGCCTATCGCTTCAGCGACGATGGCGAACCGAGCGGTACCGCCGGCAAGCCGATCCTCGCTGCCATAGACGGCCAGGAACTCGACCGCGTCGCGGTCGTGGTCACTCGCTGGTTCGGCGGTATCCTGCTCGGCAGCGGCGGCCTTGTGCGCGCCTATGGCGGTACGGCAGCGCTATGCCTGCGGGCGGCGGAAAAGATCGAGATGATCGAAACCGTGCGCGCCACCGTCGCCCTCGACTTTTCCGACATGGCGCTGATCAAGGCGCGGCTTCTTGCCCGGGACGTGACCATTGTCGGCGAGAGCTTCACGGACAAAGGCCCGGTTCTGACCGTGGACCTGCGGAAAGATGACGCGGAGGCGATCCTCGCCATGGTCGTCGATCTCAGCCGCGGCAAGGCCGTGGTTTCGCTGGACGACTAACTCCTCCGTCAACCAAACCCCGCAGGTCTTCGCCCGGCACGAAGGAGCGCCAGCGAAAAGTGTGCGCGGTTTACTGCGCCCTGCCCTGCTCTAATTTACTCGACCAAGCTCGTCATACTAGAACCGCTCCACCCAGCGTATGCTCGATGACGCACAACAGGAGACAGCACCATGAAGACGAGAGTTCTTGGCAAGACCGGCGCAACCATTTCCGAGATCGGCTTCGGCGCCTGGCAGATCGGCGGCTCCTGGGGCGATGTCAGCGAGGCGGACGGCAAGCGTGCGCTCAATGCCGCACTCGATGCCGGCGTGACTTTCGTCGACACCGCCGACGTTTACGGCGACGGCCGCTCCGAGAAGATCATCGCGGCGGTGCTGAAGGAGCGCGGTGGCGACAAGCCTTTCGTCGCGACCAAGGCGGGCCGCCGGCTCAGCCCGCATGTGACCGAAGGCTATACGGGCCAAAACATCGATGCGTTCATCGACCGCAGCCTTGCCAATCTCGGTGTCGAGGCGCTCGACCTGGTGCAGCTGCATTGCCCGCCGACCGAGGTCTATTACCGGCCGGAGCTGTTCGGCGCGCTCGACCGGCTCGTCGCCAAGGGCAAGATCCGCCACTACGGCGTCTCGGTCGAAAAGGTCGAGGAAGCGCTGAAGGCGATCGAATATCCTGGCGTTGCGACCGTGCAGATCATCTACAACATCTTCCGCCAGCGCCCGCACGAACTGTTCTTCGCGGAAGCGCAAAAGAAGAATGTCGGCGTCATCGTGCGGGTACCGCTCGCCTCCGGCCTGCTCTCCGGCAAGATCAACCGGGAAACCGCGTTTGCTGCCGACGATCACCGCAACTTCAACCGGCACGGCGAAGCCTTCGATGTCGGCGAGACCTTTGCCGGCGTACCCTTCGACGCGGCGCTGGAAGCCGTCGAGCAGCTTCGTCCGCTGGTGCCCACGGGCGTGCCGATGGCGCAGTTCGCACTGCGCTGGATCCTCGAGCAGCACGCGGTTTCGGTGGTGATCCCCGGCGCTCGCAATGAGGCGCAGGCCCAATCGAACGCGGCCGCCAGCGCCCTTGGCGCTATCGAACGCGAAACCAAGGCCGCAATCGCCAAGGTTTACGAGCGGCTGGTGAAGGTTCATGTTCATCACCGCTGGTAACTGACGCCAGCGCCCGCGGGCGCTGGACCAAGGGAGGCGCAGCCATGACGGATCCCTTCGAGCTGCAACGTTTCGTCGAAGCCCAGGACCGCGTCTATGTCGCGGTTCTGGACGAGCTCGGCCGCGGCAGCAAACGGACGCACTGGATGTGGTTCGTCTTCCCGCAGATTGCCGGCCTCGGCCACTCGCCGATGGCACAACGCTACGCAATCTCCGGCCTTGACGAAGCGCGGGCCTATCTCGCCCATCCGCTTCTGGGGCCACGGCTTCGGCAATGCACAGAGCTCGTCAATTCGGTTTCAGGGAAGTCGGCGCACGACATCTTCGCAAGCCCCGACGACATGAAGTTCCGGTCGTCGATGACCTTGTTTGCCGAGGTCGACGAAGCGGGGCGCCTGTTCGAGCAGGCGCTAGGGAATTACTTCGAGGGAGAGAGAGATCGGCGCACTCTGGACATACTGGCGCATCGGCAGTGATGTCGAGCGCATTGGCGCTGGCGGAACGCCGTCTGGCGACCGTCAGAGATTGGGCGTCGAATTGACCAGGAAGAACAAGATCGTGAAGGCACAAATCGAAAGGCCAGCAACGATCACCAGCAGTTCTTTCATCATGTAGCGATACATCCGGCACCTCCTTTCCTTCAATGGCCGCGATATCACCCTGAATATAGGAATTCATTGGGCCAATTTTCAGATACAGGCGTCAAAAGTTCGTGAAGGCGCTCCCGCCTTTTTGTGATCCGGAACTCCCTCCTCCAACGGCTCCGAGACGGGTTCGACGCCTCCACGACCTCTGTAAATTATGCTATACTAATATATATTCCTTGTCACCTAACCACTTCGGGGCATTGAACAATTGCCTTTCGGCCTGCCGGCGCGGAGGCTCTGCCCCGCCGCAAAGATCGGCGCGTCATCCGATCAAGCCTTCTAGCGTTCGAAGTAGACGATCATCCGCAAATGACGGTGCTCGTCGACGAGCAGCGTCTCATGCGCGAAGTCCTGGCGCGCACCTTGTGCGTCCAGGACGGAGCCGAGGCCGCGGCCGTAGCGATCCATGCCGGGCTGTTCCATCCACTTGCGAAACTCATGGGAAAGCGTCTTCAGTTCGTCGATCAGGGTAAGCATGGCGGGATCATCCGGGGCGGTGGCCAGGTCGGCACGGAACTGGGCAAGCAATCTCGGCGCATCCTCCTGCCATGCGGGCAGCCGATGGCGCATGTCGGGATCGGCGAAAACCAGCCGCATGACGTTGCGATCGTCTTTGTCGCGGCCTGAAAAGCCGAACAGGCCGTCGGCCGCTCGGTTCCACGCGATCACATCCCAGCGCAGGTTGAGTACATAGGCGGGGCGCGCGACCAGATCGTCCAGCAGCTGCTGGATCCGCGGCCCGACGGAAGGCCATTGGTAGGCCTCGGGTCGCGGCGGACGGCCATGGGCAAGCAGGAAAAGGCGGCTGCACTCCGCGTCATCTAGCCTCAGCGCTTTCGAGACCTTGAGGAGGAAGCTCTCCGAGACCTGAATGTCGCGGCCCTGCTCAAACCAGACGTACCAGGTGAGCCCGACACCGGCGAGCTGCGCCACCTCCTCGCGCCGCAATCCCGGTGTGCGGCGGCCGCCTGTTATCGGAAGCCCGACGTCGCTCGGCGTGAGCTTTGCCCTGTGCCGGACCAGGAAGTCGGAGAGATCGCTTCGCGTGCGTGCAAGGGTTCGACCAGACAAGATAGTGCCCTCAGTAACAGGATAATAAGCAATATTGTAACAGTCTAGATCGTGCATCAATTGTCTCCCTCCCACAAGGAGGTGATGATGTCCGACAGCAATATCGATCTACACGAACGCCAGACTGCCACGAGCGGCACACGGCCTGACGTGAACAGGGCGAGCCTACGTGAATGGATGGGGCTGGCACTTCTTTCCCTGCCCACTGCGCTGCTCGGGCTTGACCTGACGCTTCTGCACCTCGCGCTTCCGGCGCTGGCGGCAGATTTGCGCCCCTCCAGTACAGAGGCGCTCTGGATCATGGATGCCTATGGCTTCATGATCGCCGGCTTCCTCATCACCATGGGTACGCTCGGCGACCGCATCGGTCGGCGCAGGCTGTTGATGGTCGGCGCATCGGCCTTTGCTGTCACCTCGATCTTTGCTGCCTTTTCGAGCAGCCCCGTCATGCTGATCGCTGCCCGCGCAGCGCTCGGCGTGTCGGCGGCAACACTCATGCCCTCGACGCTCGCGCTCATCAGCAACATCTTCAGGGATCCCCGGCAGCGCGCGCTTGGTTTCGGCATTTGGGCCACCATGTTCGGCGTGGGCTACGCGTTGGGGCCGGTTGTCGGCGGCGTTCTGCTGGAGCTTTTTTGGTGGGGTGCGGCGTTTCTCATTGCCGTTCCGATCGTCCTGCTCTTGCTGATCCTCGGCCCGTTCCTGCTCCCGGAGTATCGCGCTGCCAATAGCGAGAAGCTCGACCTCGCGAGCGTCGCCCTGTCGCTCGCCGCCATGCTGCCGGTGATCTACGGCATCAAACAGATCGCCAAATACGGCTTCGCGGCCGACGCGCTGACCGCAATTGCGGTCGGGCTCGCCGTCGCGATCCTCTTCATCCACCGGCAACGGCGGTTGAGCGATCCGCTGCTCGATATCACGCTGTTTTCCAGCAGAGCCCTTTGCGTGGCCCTGATCATCCTCCTGATCGGACTTGTCGCCGTCGGCGGCGCCATGCTGCTCGTTGCACAATATCTCCAGCTTGTGGCGGGATACGCGCCATTCGGCGCGGGGCTGTGGATGGGGCTCGCAGCCTTGGGCATGATCGCGGGCGGGGTTGCGGCACCGCTGGTCGCTCGCCATTTCCGGCCGGGTCATGTGGTCGCCGCCTCGCTCGCCCTCTCCGCGGTCGGCTACCTGCTGATGGCAACCATCGGCGGTGACACGTCGTTTGGTGTCGCCTTGGCCGTTGCCGGGCTCACACTTGCCTATTTCGGCAACGGCACCATTGCCGCGCTCGGCACCGACCTCGTCGTCGGCTCCGCACCGCCGGAGAAGGCGGGCTCCGCCTCGGCGATGACCGAAACCGTGCAGGATCTCGGCATTTCACTCGGCATCGCCATCCTCGGCAGCATCTCGACTGCCATCTATCGCCATTCGATTGCGCGCAGCGCCCCGGACAACATCGGCCCGGCAGCCCATGAGGCCGTCAGCGACAGCCTGTGGGGCGCCCTGGCAGTGCGAGCGGAGGTGCCGGCAATCCTCATCGAGGATGCCCGGGCCGCCTTCGTGACGGGCTTCAACACCGCAGCCATCCTCAGCACTATCGCCGTGACCATGCTTGCGGTCCTTTCGGCCCTAGCGCTACGTCATATCAAGAAACTCGAGCCGTCATCCGAGTGAGGCGAGATCGCGGGCCGCGCCGTGGCGATTCGGCTTCGCACCCGTGCAGCCGAACGACTGTGGATTCCTAGCCACCACAAGCCGCAAGGCGATATAGCAGCAGCCTGCGGCCGGACGTACGGCCCACCCCGGGGGGAACAGCTGGAGCTTTCGAGATGACAGCAACGGGACTTCAGTCCAAGGTCCACGCCTGGAACGAATTTGGTGATGCAATGCCTTTTGCGATCAGCATCAAATGTATCAACGCGACCGCAGTCCCGATCATGGCCCTGTGGGATGAGGCAAGCGGGTTCGAAGAAGCCGCCTCGATGTCGGGATTGCGGTACCCTCCACACCTCACGCCCGCCGTTCTTGACAAGGAGCCAGAGAACGCGAGCGAGATATTCAAAGAGGTTTTCGCGGGTCAGTCACCGCTGTCCATTTCTTTCGAAAGCGTGAGCTACTTCGAAAACGAATACCTAGTTCTCTGGGCACGGCCAAGCCACGTCGATGCGCTCTTCAACTTGCATGCAAGCTTGCATCGGCACTTGGATCCCGGCGCTTGTCATGAACATTACCGCGTAGGGCAATGGGTGCCGCACTGTAGCCTAGCGACAAAAATTCCACCACCTCGGCGTCAGCAGGCGATGGAATGGGCGCAACAGAAACGTCTTGCTGTATCGGTGGACTTCGAGGTCGCAGACCTCGTTCGGTTTCCACCCGTTGTTGTCAGGCGGGAATGTAAATTGCGGGCTTAGCAGGAAGGTCAGCCAATATTCGCCGCCAAGGGCGCTTTGCGACGCGCAAAGAAGACAACCGATACGACCCAAACAGGAGTCAGCATTGGCGGCTATCGTTCATTGAACTTAATCGAAGAAGCAGCCGCAATTCGCGGCTTTTATTTCAGTTCTTCTAGGAAATAATCAGCCTCGACTTGAGGCTTGAAGAAGAATGGCGCACCCGAAGAGATTCGAACTCCTGACCCCCAGATTCGTAGTCTGGTGCTCTATCCAGCTGAGCTACGGGTGCTTTCGCCTGCAGCGGTCAAACCGCTTGCGTGAGCGGTTCTCTAAAGGGTCCTTTCGGGGATTGCAAGCGCCGTTCTGGAAAAAATTTCATTTTTACGACGATGGCACGGCTGACTGTGGACAGTCGCGACGACGGCGGTGCAGCAACGCCCTGAAAAGCAGGGCGTTGCGCAGTGGAAGCGTCTTCAGAAAAAATTTGGCGGCTGCGGCGGCCCTAGCGGCTGCCCGCTTCACAGGTCGGATTTCCCGTCCGCTACTGGCGAAACTTCGAGCGGAACGCGTCGAGAGGCACGGGCCGGTCAGGGAGTTCGATGCGGAAAAGCGTGCCGGGGGTCGGCTTTTCGACAAGGGCGATCGTGCCGCCATGGGCAAGCACCAGTTCGCGGGCGATCGCAAGGCCAAGGCCCGTGCCCCCGGAACGGGCCGAACCGCGGAAGGCGGCGAACAGGTTTTCCCGCGCCTTGGGCGGCATGCCGGGGCCGGTATCGTCGACGGAGATGGTGACGACGCTGCCGATGCGCATGGCCGACACCGTGAGCAGCCGGGGGCGGCCGTCCTCCGGCTCGTGATTGGTCAGGGCCTGGACGGCATTGCGGCAGATATTGTGCACAACCCGGAACAGTTGCTCGCTGTCCGCATCGACCTCGATGTCGTCCTGCATCTGGATCTGGAAATCGATGCCCGCCTGGGGGTCGATCGCCAGCAGTTCGGCGACATCGGAAACGAGCGGCTTCAATGCCACGAAGCGGCGGTGCGGCTCGGCCTCGGTGGTACGGCCATAGGAGAGGACCTCGCGCGTATACCCGACCGCCCGGTCGATGGTACGCAGCAGGGTCGGAGCGAAGCGCTTGACTACCGGGTCGTCCACGTCGGCCAGACGGTCGGAGATCAGCTGTGCCGACGACAGGATGTTGCGCATGTCGTGGTTGATCTTCGACACCGCAAGGCCAAGTTCGGCAAGGCTCTTCTGCTGCTTCAGCGTCTTCTGCAGTTCGCGCTGCATGCTGGCGAGATGCTGGCCGGCGACGGCAAGTTCGTCGCGCCCCTCCGGCGGCACCAGCACCCGAGCCGGATCGGCCGGGTCGTCGGAAAACTCCTGCATGCTTGCCGTCATGCGCCGAATGGGCGTGATCAGCATGCGGTTGATGGCGAGAAAGATCAGCGCCGCGGTAATCAGCGAAATGACAAGCGACAGGGCAAATACGTTGCGCGAATAGACGAGCATCGCCTTGCGCAGGCTCGCATCCTTCATCAGGAGCTCGATCGTCGCATCGCTTTCCCCGAGCGGTCCATAGACGCGGATCACGCGATCGCCGCCAAAGAGCAGGGTATCGAAGGCATCGCGGATGGCGCCAATGGCGGTGGCATTGGCGACGTCGTACTCGCCCTTGATCTCGAGCGGCATGTCGGTGAGCGCGATCATGCGCGACGCGTCCTTGCGGCGGATAACGATCGCCTTGGTGCCGGTCGCCATCAGCGTGTCCTTCTGGACGCTGCGCGGCAACTCGACATTCTGCAGGCCGTCGACGACGACGGCAGCGGCAGCGGCCGTGTTCAGCCGATCCTCAAGCCAGCGAATGCGCATGGTCGCCACGGACGGCGCAAAGATCAGCACTTCCGCGAGCATGACGAAGACGATGGTCAACAGGAGCAGCTTGCCGGAAAGGCCCCGGAAGAACCCCGCGCTCGTCTTCAGTGGCTCGCTTGCCGTTGCCGGACGCGTCTCTTCCGCCATGCCTTACAAACTTCCCTGCCCGTCGATCAAAACGCCCGAGTCCCTACACAAGCGCCCGAGCCAACGGGCTTCGTGTGAAGGGCGCATAATAGGAGATGCCGAATTGTTTTCCAATCTCGGAGGGAGCCGCCCGGGTGCGACATAGGCGCGGACGTCTTTCGGGGTCGCGCCATTGGCAATCGCTGAGAACCACATCCCGATCAACTCTCTCCCCTCGCATCACCAAGGCAAAATCCTCGACGCAATGCCGCCTCGCTCGGGATCTACCTGCACAGAATCCGGATCGGTGTAAGTCACCCAGGGAACAATTTGGCAATCCTGCGGGGATCGGCGCGCGCCGGCGGTGACGACAGCCGCAGCCGACATTCGAGGCCGCCAAAAACAACACCCGCGGCACCATGACGACGCCGCGGGCTCAGGGAAACATGCTTTCAAGTGCTGCATGCTTTTACTCTTGGTCGGCAACAACCCAAGGAAACATGCCGTCGCGGAACGAGCCGCCGATCAGAACTCCTGCCAGTCGTCCTTCGCGACCGCCGCAGCGGAACCGCCGCCTCCAAAGGCGCGGGCGACGTTGCCCATCATCCGACGGGCCGGCGATTCGACCGGGCGGGTGGTTTCACGCGCCACGACCACCGGTCTTGCCGCGATATTGTCCACCTTGAAGTAGGCAATCAGGTTGGCAAGGTTGTTGGCTTCTGCGGAGAGCTTGTGGGTGGCGGCATTCGCCTCTTCAACCATCGCCGCGTTCTGCTGGGTCACCTGGTCCATCTGGTTGACCGCGGTGCTCACTTCGCTAAGACCCGTCGACTGCTCGCGCGCCGCCGTGGCGATCGAGTGGATATGATCGTTGATCTTCAAGACGCGGTCCTCGATCTCACCGAGGGCCGAACCGGTTTCCTGCACCAGCCGGACGCCGGTCGCCACTTCGCTGCCCGACTTCGAGATCAGCGACTTGATGTCCTTGGCAGCACTTGCCGCACGCTGCGCCAGCTCGCGCACTTCCTGGGCGACGACGGCAAAACCCTTGCCCGCATCACCGGCACGTGCCGCCTCGACGCCGGCATTCAGCGCCAGCAGGTTGGTCTGGAAGGCGATTTCGTCGATCACGTTGGTGATCTGGCCGATCTCGCTCGAGGCCTGCTCAATGCGGCCCATGGCATCGACGGCATTGCGCACGACGGCCGCAGATTGCGCCGCACTGTGTTTGGCCTCGTTGACCATGACGGTCGCTTCCTGCGCCCGCTCGGTCGAGCTCTTGACCGCGACTGTGATCTGGTCGAGTGCGGCAGATGTCTCCTCAAGGGCGGCCGCCTGCTGCTCGGTGCGCTTCGACAGATCGTCGGCAGCGGCCCGCAGCTCGGACGAGTTGCCGTTGATCGTGTCGGTCGTCACGCGGACTTCGCGCAGCGTCTTCTGCAGGGTCGACAGCGTCTCGTTGACGTTCTTCTGCAACTCGGCGAAGGCGCCCTGGAAATGACCGCTCATGCTCTGGGTGAGGTCACCACCGGCCAGGCTCGCGACAACCCGACGGGTCTCGGCGATACCGGCATCGACGCTGCCGACCAGTTCGTTGACGCTGGCGGCGAACCGGTTGAGGTCTTCGTTCTCATAGTCCTTGCCGATACGCTTGGTGAAATCGCCGGCGGCCGCAGCCGCCACGACGACACCGATGCTCGACTGGAGGTCGGCGCTCTTTTCACGCAGCACCGCTTCCTGGGCGTTGAGGTCGCGAACGGCAAGGCCGTTCTGCTTGAACACCTGAACGGCCTCGGCCATTTCGCCGATCTCGTCCTTGCGGCCGACAAAAGGCACGTCCGCGGTGAGATCGCCGCCGGCCAGCTGCTTCATCTTGCCGGTCAATTCAAGGATCGGACGGCTCAAATGGTTGGTAGCGATGTAGAATGCCGCTCCAATGCCGGCGATGAGGCCAAGGCCGGCGATGGCGAGAATGGTGATGATCACGCTACGCTCGAAGGTGGCAGTGTCAGCCGTAACGACTTCAAGCGTCTTCAGGTTGATGTCGACGACGCCGTCGATTTGCTCCTGGAAAGCCTTGCGGTTGGCGCGATTGGCGTCGGTATTGCCCTGCTCGTTGGCGGCCTGCGGCGAAACTTCTTCGCCAAGCCGCGCCGTCTCGACGCGGAAGGTCTTGAACTCCGCGGCGCGAGCGACGAGCGTATCGAAAGACGCCTTCGATTCGGCGGGGATCAGCGGCCGCCACTCGGCAAGCAGCGTGTCGATCTTGTCGAGGTTCTTGCGAATGCCCTCGGCGAACGGCTTGGCTTTCTCGATGGTCGGGGCGGCGTAGACACCACGCGATTCCATGACGACCGCGGTCACCAGACGGTTGAGGCGTTCCGCGTTGAAGGCGCGCGCCGCGACATTCTCGTACTGGTGGAATTTCTCGTTGTATTTGCTGACGGCGACCAGCGACATGCCGGTCACCGCAACCGCCAGCACACTCATGATGCCGACGATTAGATTGATCTTACCGCGTATTTTCATCCCGACCTCCACAAGGCCGCGAGACCTGTCCGATTATCGGACATGCCGCCACCCCATTGCACCGGGGCGACCCTAAAATAGGCGTGGTTAATAAAGCTCGTCGCCGCCAGCCGGCATTCTGGGGAGCGCCGATTAGAGTTCTCTTTACCAATCTCGGCTAGATGCCCGCCTTTTTGCGCGTCTGTCCGGGCCTCTTTCGGGGAGGGTTGGTCACTTTTGTGGGCCTGGCATCACTGAATCGCCGGCCGCAATTGACTTTGCGGGAAATTTCCTCTTATAAGCCGCGCACGTCCGGTCAAGCCCTCCTGCCCGCAAGGCGGAGCCGTGTCCGGTAACGTAAACGCTCCTTGCTACACGCAAACCCAAGAAGGGCCGCACACCGCGGTATTAAATAAATGAAGCGTACCTACCAACCGTCCAAGCTTGTTCGCAAGCGTCGTCACGGCTTCCGTTCGCGTATGGCTACCAAGGGTGGCCAGAAGGTCCTCGCAGCCCGCCGGGCTCGTGGCCGCAAGCGTCTTTCGGCTTAAGCCGAAGTTGCCCGAAACCAGTGTCCGGGCACATGACGTCAGATAAAGACAAAACGACTGTCGGGCGGCTGAAAAGCCGTCCGCAGTTTTTGGCCGTTCGGGCAGGAGAAAGCCGTAGAGGCCCGCTGTTTCTCCTCGAAGTGCTCGACCGCAACGATCCGGAAGGCGAAGCCCGCGTCGGCTTCACCGTTACCAAGAAACACGGCAATGCCGTCGAGCGAAACCGGATGCGCCGACGCCTGAAAGAGGCGGTGCGGCTTTCCGCCGGGTTTGCAATGAAACCCGGACACGACTATGTGATTGTCGCGCGACGCGATCTCCTGAATGCCCCCTTCGACGCCTTGACCCGGGGGCTTGGCGAGCGCATCGAAAACAAGCCGAAACAGAAGCGGCCGCCGGCCGGTTCCAGGAAACCATGATGGAAAAAAACCGCAACTATTTCGTGGCGATTGGCCTGTCCGTGCTGATCCTCATTGCCTGGCAGTTCCTTTACGTCAATCCGAAGATGGAAAAGGAACGCATCGCCGCGGAAGCCCTGCAGGCGCAACAGGCGCAGTCGCAGTCGGCAACTCCGACTCCGGCGACGCCGGGCCAGACCCTGCCGGGCGGCGGCGCTATCCCGGGCGCTGGTGAAAACCGCGACCAGGCGATTGCGAAGTCGGCCCGCGTTGCGATCGACACGCCGGCCCTGTCCGGCTCCATCAACCTGACCGGCGCACGCTTCGACGACCTGAAGCTCAAGGAATACCGCGAAACGGTCAATCCGCAGAGCCCGGTCATCACGCTCTTCAGCCCTGCCGAGACGACCGACGGCTACTTCGCCGAACTCGGTTATGTCGGCAGCGATGCGACCGGCAGCGTGCCGGGCCCGCAGACCGTCTGGACGCTTTCGGGTGGCGACAAGCTGACCGCTGCGACCCCGGTGACGCTGACCTTCACCAACGAGAAGGGCGTCACCTTTACCCGCACGGTCTCGGTCGACGACCACTACATGTTCCAGGTGGTCGACAGCATCAAGAACGACACGGCCGAGCCGCTCGCGCTTTCGTCCTATGGTCGTGTGACCCGCTTCAACAAGCCGACGACGCCGAGCGTCTACGTGCTGCATGAAGGCTTCATCGGCGTGCTCGGCGAACACGGCCTGCAGGAACTGAAGTACGGCAAGATCGAGGACGAGAAGTCCGTCGAACCCGGCAAGGCGACCGGCGGCTGGCTCGGCATCACCGACAAGTACTGGGCAGCGGCAATCGTTCCGCCGCAGGCAACGCCGTACGACACGCGCTTCACGCACTTCACCGACGGACGCCCCCGCTACCAGAGCGACTACAAGAGCGACGCCGTGACCGTGGCCCCCGGCCAGACGTCCGAGGTCAAGAACCTCGTCTTCGCCGGCGCCAAGGAAGTTCCCGTCGTCGACAATTATGAAGTGGCCTATTCGATCCCCAACTTCGACAAGCTGATCGACTGGGGCTGGTTCTACTTCATCACCAAGCCGATGTTCAAAATGATGGATTTCTTCTTCCGTCTGTTCGGCAACTTCGGCATCGCGATCCTGATCACCACGATCGTGGTCAAGGGCCTCTTCTTCCCGCTCGCCAACAAGCAGTACGCATCGATGGCGAACATGAAGAAGGTTCAGCCGAAGATGGAGGAACTGAAGAAGAAGTTCGGCGACGACCGCATGGGTCTGCAACAGGCAATGATGCAGCTCTATAAGGAAGAGAAGATCAACCCGCTGGCGGGCTGCTGGCCGATCCTCATCCAGATCCCGGTGTTCTTCGCGCTCTACAAGGTGATCTACATCACCATCGAGATGCGCCATGCGCCGTTCTTCGGCTGGATCCACGACCTTTCGGCGCCGGATCCGACCACGATCGTCAACCTCTTCGGCCTGCTGCCGTTCGATGGCCCGACTTTCCTGCATCTCGGCGTCTGGCCGCTGATCATGGGTGTCACCATGTTCGTGCAGATGCGCATGAACCCGACGCCGCCGGACCCGACCCAGGCGATGCTGTTCACCTGGATGCCCGTCGTCTTCACCTTCATGCTGGCATCGTTCCCGGCCGGCCTCGTGATCTACTGGGCCTGGAACAATACCCTTTCGGTGCTCCAGCAGTCGATCATCATGAAGCGCCAGGGCGTGAAGATCGAACTCTTCGACAACCTGAAGAGCCTGTTTTCGAAGAAACCCAAACCGGCGGAGTGACGCCGGACGATATGACAATCCCAAAGCCCCGGACCATGGTCCGGGGCTTTTTCGTTTCGGTGCCATCGCGCGACACGCAATGACGTTGACGCGGGCGCGCAGCACGGGCATCAGGCGATATTGAAATCACTGCGCTTCCGCTCCAGGACAATTTGCCATGACCGACCCGTCGGCCACCTCCGCTCCGTTCGCTGCCAACGAGAAGCTTGGCGCCCTGCTCGTCTTCGGCTCTGCCTTCTTCTGGAGTTTCGGCGGGGCCATCGCTCGCTTCCTGGAGATCCCCGACAGCTGGACGATCGTCTTCTGGCGCTGCCTGTTTGCCGGCCTGTTTCTTCTGGCCTTCATGCTGGTGCGCGACGGACCACGCGGCACGCTGGCCCTGTTCAAGGACATGGGCTGGCCTGGCATTGCCGTCGGGCTCTGCTTCACCATCGCCTCGACCTCCTTCATCATCGCCATTTCCTATACGACCATCGCCAATGTCGTGCTGCTTGGCGCCGGCGTGCCGCTGTTTGCTGCTCTGATGAGCTGGGTCCTGTTTCGCGAACGGGTCTCGCGCTTTACCTGGGGCGCGATCACGGCCGTCATCGTCGGCGTCGCGATCATGGTTTCGGAGAGCCTCACGGGCAGTGTTTCGCCGGCCGGTGATGCGCTGGCGCTGCTCATCCCCATCGTCTTCGCGCTGGCGACCGTCATCACCCGCCGCTATCCGCATGTGCGGATGACGCCGGCTACGTGTTTCGGCTGCTTCGCCGCCAGCGCCATTGCGGCAAGCCAATCGTCCGGACTTGCGGTGACCTCAGGCGAGCTCGCCCTGCTCTTCGTCTTCGGCGCCTTCAACCTCGGGCTTGGTATGGCGCTCTTCGTCACCGGAGCCCGGCTTGTACCCTCGGCGCTCGCCGCCCTGCTCGGCACGGCGGAGACCGTGCTCGGTCCGCTCTGGGTCGCGATCATCCACGGTGAAGTGCCGAGCGGCCGGACGATCATCGGCGGCGCCTTCATCTTTCTGGCGCTGCTTGCTTACCTGCTCAACGAGTTCCGGCGGGTGCAAACCATTCCCACACGACCGGTCCGCACGCCGACGCCTTGACATCCACGGCCAAAACCGGGAAGCCATGAGCTTTCTCGATGAAGGACCGACCGCCGATGGCCGAAACCAGAACCAAAGACGACAAGCCGCTGTTCGGCCGGCCGTGGATTTTCATTCGCGGCGTGCCTGCGATGAAGTTCCTTCCGCCCGAGGGCCCGCTGGAGATCGCATTTGCCGGTCGCTCGAATGTCGGCAAGTCGTCGCTGATCAACGCTCTGGTCGGACACAAGGGACTGGCGAGAACGTCGAATACGCCGGGCCGCACGCAGGAACTCAACTATTTCGTGCCGGACGGCTATTCCGGCGAGGCCGACGACCTGCCACCGATGGCGCTCGTCGACATGCCCGGTTACGGCTATGCCCAGGCGCCGAAGGAACAGGTCGACGCCTGGACCAAGCTGGTGTTCGATTATCTGCGCGGCCGCTCGACGCTGAAGCGCGTCTATGTGCTGATCGACTCCCGCCACGGTATCAAGAAGAACGATGAAGACGTGCTCGCACTGCTCGACAAGGCGGCTGTCTCCTACCAGATCGTCCTGACCAAGACCGACAAGATCAAGGCAGCCGGCGTGCCGAGGCTGATCGCCGAGACGCTCGAGAAGATCAAGAAGCACCCGGCAGCCTTCCCGGAGGTTCTCTCGACGTCTTCGGAAAAAGGCGACGGCATCGAGGACTTGCGCGCCGCGATCAATACCGCGATCACGCGCTAGGGTAATTCCGGCTTTCGTTCGGAGCGCGCCCCGAGTTGCGCGCTCCCGACAAGACCGATCACCTCAAAGTCTTTGATCTCTGTCACTACCCCGACATGCAATCCGCTCTATCTCTGCGTAGCGTCCAGTTCGGTGGCGCGGCCAGAGATAGGAGAGAGACATGTCCGATTTGATCGTTGTCGGGTTCGATGCCCCCGAGGAAGCTGATAAGGTTCTGGTCCGGCTTGCCGGGCTGAAGAAGGAATACCTGATCGACCTCGAGGACGCGGTCGTCGTCGTGCGCGACACGGAAGGCAAGGTTCATCTGAAGCAGAGCCTGAACCTGACCGCCGTCGGCGCGACGTCCGGGCTGCTCTCCGGTTCGATCTGGGGCGGGCTCGTCGGCCTCCTCTTCCTCAACCCGCTGGCAGGCTTTGCGATCGGCGGTGCACTCGGCGCCGGTGCCGGCGCTCTCTCCGGCTCGCTGACCGACTACGGCATCGACGACGAGTTCATCAAATCGCTGGGCAACACCATCCCGAACAATTCCTCGGCGCTGTTCATTCTCGTGCGCAAGGTACAGCCCGAGAAGGTGCTCGCCGAATTCCCGGACCTGCGCGGCCGCGTCCTGAAGACGTCGCTTTCGCCAGAGCAGGAGCAGAAGCTGCAGGCGGCACTCTCCGGTGCCGCGGCAGCCTCGCCGCCGGCCGGGTCGTTCTAAGACCCGGGGAACACCGGACTCAAGGCGCTCCAGCCGGCAGTGTCTAGCTTGATTTGACCGCCGGTACGAAGGCAAGCGCCAGGCCATTGATGCAATGGCGCTTGCCGGTCGGTGGCGGGCCGTCGTCGAAAATATGGCCCAGGTGTCCGCCGCAGCGGCGGCAATGGCATTCCGTGCGGGTCGTGAGCAGGGACGTGTCATCTCGCGTCGCCACCGCACCGGGCAGCGACTGCCAGAAACTTGGCCAGCCTGTGCCGCTGTCATACTTCGCCTCGGAGGAGTAGAGCGGAAGCGCACAGCCGGCGCATCGAAAGACACCCTTGCGCTTTTCGTGATTGAGGGCACTGGTGAAGGGGCGCTCCGTATCCTCGTGCCGCAGGATCCGATACTGGTCGTCCGTCAGGATCGCCCGCCACTCCGCATCTGTCTTGACGATCTCGAAGGTCTGTGTCGCGCTCGCCCGGGCAAAAGGCGCAAGGCCGCGGATTGCCACGGCCGCGGCGAAGGCGGTACCTGCCATCAAGAACACACGCCTGCTGATCATGGAACCTCCTTCGGCCCCTGTGATCGAGATCAGAACTTTCGCGCCTTGCCGAGCGCAATAAACGGCCCGGTCGGCTGCCCGGTCGGCGATCCTCCAGAGGCCTCGACGCTGACGGCGAAGACCGAACCGGCAGACATTCGCTGCTGGTACAGGGAGGGCACGGCGATTTCGCCCTCACCCGTCTGCGGCAGCACGCCAAGCGAGATCGCAGGATTGCTGCCGTTGACGAGCCAGAGTTCAAGGGACTTCTGCTCGGGCTGGACGGTAGCGATCGGCGTCACTTTCAGATGACCCGTAACCCGATCGAAACGGGCGACGAGATCGATCGCGCCGTTGCCCTTGCCTGATAATTCGGCCACCAGCGACGCCTTAGTCGTCGGCGCGTCGAATAGGCCGGCCATGGATGCGCCGATCACCGTCAGCGTTGCGAGCGAAGCCAGCGCGAGACCGCGCCACAGCGGCAGCGAACGCCAAAGTCCTCCGCGTGGCGGCCCCATTGGTGCGGGTCGCGACTGTTCAAGAAACCGCCGCTCGCTGGCGGAAAGCATTCGGGGCGACGGTGCAAGCACCTCGTAGGCTTCATTGAAGGAAGACAGGTTGCTCTGCCAACGGTCGACCATGGCGGCAAAGTTGCGATCCGAGACAAGGCGAGCCTCGACCTTGCGGCGATCATCGGCGGACAGAACGCCAAGAACATATTCCCCGGCGATCACTTCGTCGCGGCGGAAATCCCGGCCCTCTGGGGTTGGTGCTGTCATCGCTCCCTACGCTCTCGTACCGTCATGAGGCTACGCCTCAACCAAGACCGCATCGTGTTCAGCGGTGACGAAGACTCCTCCGGTTCCCGGTGAAAAAGACCTTCGCCACACAGTGTTGCGGTCCTTCAAGCTCCTCCATGCAGACATCGATCCACCTGCCCCTTGCGCTTGAAAACCGCCAATTTTTCCGGATCCGCAGCAGGATCAGACAAATCGCGGGCTTCGTCAATCACGTTCCCTGCTGGTTTACACCTGTCGGCAAGGTAGGGCACGATGCGCCGAGCACCAGCCCTGTCATTCCGGCTTTATCTTGCTCGCCGATCATTCCATCGGTCCGGAACTTGCGCTAAACAGCAGCCGGTATTTTTCGAGGGTCCGCCATGTCCGCCAATGAAAGTGAAATCCAGGCACGCCTGCTCACCCAGGCCCTGCCTTACATGCAGCGCTACGAGAACAAGACGATCGTCGTCAAATATGGCGGCCACGCCATGGGCAACAGCGAGCTTGGGCGCGCCTTTGCCAGCGACATCGCGCTTCTGAAACAGTCCGGCGTCAACCCGATCGTCGTGCACGGCGGCGGCCCGCAGATCGGCGCGATGCTGACGAAGATGGGTATCGAATCGAAGTTCGAAGGCGGCCTGCGCGTCACCGACGAAAAGACGGTCGAGATCGTCGAGATGGTTCTCGCGGGCTCGATCAACAAGGAGATCGTGGCGCTCATCAACCAGACGGGCGAATGGGCGATCGGCCTTTGCGGCAAGGACGGCAACATGGTCTTCGCCGAAAAGGCGCGCAAGACCATCAAGGATCCGGATAGCAACATCGAGCGCGTGCTCGATCTCGGCTTCGTCGGCGAAGTGGTCGAAGTCGACCGCACGCTGATCGACCTGCTCGCCCGCTCGGAGATGATCCCGGTCATCGCGCCGGTGGCGCCCGGTCGTGACGGCCACACCTACAACATCAACGCCGACACCTTCGCCGGTGCCATCGCCGGTGCGCTCAACGCCACGCGCCTCCTGTTCCTGACCGACGTTCCGGGCGTTCTCGACAAGCAGGGCAACCTGATCAAGGAACTTTCGGTTTCCCAGGCCCACGCGCTGATCGCCGACGGCACCATTTCCGGCGGCATGATCCCGAAGGTCGAGACCTGCATCGACGCGATCAAGGCCGGCGTGCAGGGCGTCGTCATCCTCAACGGCAAGACGGCGCACTCGGTGCTGCTCGAAATCTTCACCGAACGCGGCGCCGGCACGCTGATCGTGCCCTGATGACGCGATCACTCCATCGCTTCAGCGAGCGATGGAGTGATCCAGCACCATGCAGTTCATGCCTAGCAATTCCGGGGCGCGGAAGCTTCCGTTCCCGGAACTCCTCTAGGCGGTGGCCATTTTCTTCGGGCGCGGTCTGTGCGGCGGCAGCATGCTTTCTTCTTCCGCCTCCTGTGGCGCTCCCCAGAATGCCTGAAGTGAAGGCCCGGCATAGAGATGGCGGCGTCGGAACATGAACTCGTAGAGTTCATGGAGCCAGACCCTCCGCCCCATGCGGGTATACCAGCGCATGGAGTGGCGCTGCTGACGGTCACGATGAAGGAAGATACGCGCCAACACTTTCGGCCGCGCCTGGATCGCAACCTCGATCAGCTTGACGCAGCAGAATAGCACCGCCGGATGCAGGTGCTTCATTTTCAGCACCTGATGCTTGTAATCCCACTTCCGAATGTCGGGTTCAATAACCGTCCGGTCCTTCGCCAGGCCGAAAAACGGCGTCCACCGGTGCGGCGTCACATACAGGGCCTGGATCTGGTCCGGATCATAGGAAAGCAGCTGTCGGAGGCCTCGCCACAGATCCCTCAGGCGCTCCTCCTCGAGGCCGACGACCCATGTCGCCATCGACAGGATATCGTGCTTGCGCAGAAGGGCGATCGCCTGCCGATCGCTGGTGACGGTTCCGCCTTTCTTGATCAGCTTCAGGGTCGCGCCATCGGTGTTCTCGATTCCGAGTAACCAACTGACGACTCCGGCTTTGCGGTAGAGATGCAAGATATCGGCGTCGCGCACGATATCGTCGGCGCGTGTCGAGCCCACGATTTGCACCGGTACGTTTTCGGCGATCATCGCGTTCAGAAATGCAAGCCAAGCCTTGGGTGACGAGGTCGGGTTTTCGTCGGCAAGATTGATCAGTTCAACGCCCTGTTCGCGATGAAGGCGCGCGATTTCCTTCGCGAAGGCAACCGGGTCGCGGTGACGCCAGCGTGTCCAGAAGCCACGCTGGCCACAGTAATTGCAAAGATGGGGGCACCCGCGCGAGAACTGCAAGACAACGGCTCGCTTTCCGCCCCA
Source organism: Ensifer sp. SSB1 (assembly GCF_016652895.1). Taxonomy (NCBI): domain Bacteria; kingdom Pseudomonadati; phylum Pseudomonadota; class Alphaproteobacteria; order Hyphomicrobiales; family Rhizobiaceae; genus Ensifer; species Ensifer sp. SSB1. The sequence goes on along the minus strand of NZ_JAEPRP010000002.1, from coordinate 70,260 downwards.
ATAGCTGTAGTCCTGGTGATCGATCAATTCCCAACCGATGCGGTAAGCGTCGAGGTCCGCGATCGCCTCTGCAGGCCGGTTGGCAACAGGCATGCCATCGTCTTCACGATAGGCAATGCCGGGAACCTCGCTGAACGATCCTGAGGAGGACAAGGCACGAACGAGCCGCCGTACGGTCTCTTCGCCCTCGCCCCGCACGACGTAATCGAAGACATCCGCTTCACTCAGAACGTCACGCCAATGGTACGTCGGGAAGACCCCGCCATAAACAATCCGAACCGACGGCATGGCTGCCTTGATCTCTCTGGCGATGCGGCTGGCAGTCGGATGCGCGGATGTCGAGCCGGAATGACCGATCAGAACGAGTTCCGGCCGATCTGCGAGCACCCGTTCGAGAATTTGGGCAAAGCTCAACGGCCCGAATTCGCAATCGATCAGCCGCACCTCGTGGCCATCGTCGATCAGCGGCCCACCAACCGCGAGGAGGCCAAGCGGTGGAAGATGGTCGTCGGGAATGCGACTCCCGATCGCCGTATGCGGTGGATTGAGAAGGACAATCTTCATAGGGTGTCTCTATGTCCGGAGGGCCCCAACCAGAGACACGATAAAACTGAAGATTGCGGAAATTTCGCTTCCAGGCTGTGGCCGAAACCGTACGATTTCGCGGTAAGATGGCGCGCCATGCTCCGCACGGCACGCCCAGCCCTGGGCTCTAGCGAGGCGAATAGATCTCCGTCGCCGCGGCTTTCAGCTTTTCCATCATCGCCCGGTAGGGGCCAGGACCATAACTGATGCGCGCGACGCCGGCGCGGGCGAGTGACTTCAGGTCGGGTGCGGCCGGGCGCATCATGATGTTGACCGGCAGGTTCGAGGCGGCGCAGACCTTGGCGATCAGACCCTCATCAACCAGCCACGGCACGAAGAAACCGTTGGCACCGGCTTCGGCAAAGGCCCTGCCGCGTCCGATCGCCTCGTCGACAAGGCCAGCGTGCCGCGTCTCATCACCTTCCTGTAGGAACAGGTCGGTACGGGCGTTGATGAACAGCGGGATGCCGCGACGGTCGGCCATTTCGCGTATCGCACGGATGCGCGCCGCCTGTTTTTCGACGGCATGCACCCCGCCCTTGCCGACCACCTGGTCCTCGAAGTTGATGCCGATGGCGCCGACGTCGAGGATGCGGGAGACGTTGGCAGCGCCCGTTGCCGGGTCTTCGGAGTAGGCGCCTTCGAAATCGACGGAAACGGGCAGCTCCGTCGAGGCAACGATCAGCCGCGAGACATAGGCGAGCCAAGCCATTGGTACCTTCTCGCCATCGCCGAACCCATGGGCAGCGGCAACCGACCAGCTTCCGGTGGCAAGCGCCTTGGCACCGGCTTCAGCCACCGCCTTGGCGCTGCCGGCGTCCCAGATGTTGTAGAGCACCACCGGATCGCCCTTCCGATGCAGAGCAGCAAAGGCGAGCGCCTTTTCCTTCTGGTTCATTGCATTTCCTCCACGAACAGGCTGACAGGTTTCGCTTTCGCCTCGTGCCGGAGTAGCCACTGTTTCCGCCAGAGCCCACCACCGTAACCCGTCAGGGAACCGTCCGAGCCCAGGCAACGGTGGCAGGGAATGACAATGGCAATCCGGTTGGAGCCGTTGGCCTTGGCCACGGCACGTGCGGACTGGATCGTAGCGACCTCGCGGGCAATGTCACCATAGGAACGTGTTCCGCCGACGGGAATTTTCACAAGCTTCGCCCAGACGTTGCGCTCAAAAGGCGTGCCGCCGGGCGCGAGCGGCGTCTGGAACCCGCCCGTCCCGCCTGCGAAATAGGCCGTTAGCTCGCTTTCGATCTGGTCGATCGGCGCCGTCCTGCCGGGGATGATGGCCGAGCGCGTCGCGCGCTTCAGCGCCTCCAGTTCCGCCGGCAGCGCCTTGCGTTCATGGAACTCCAGCAAATAGAGATGTGTCGCGTCGGCAACCGCGACCATCGGCCCGAGCGGCGTTTCGATCCAATCGGAGAAAAGCAGGGCCCTTCCCTGAGCCGCCGCCGGCGCGTCACCGAGCAGGCGCTGGAAGGCGGCCCGAAAGCCGCTCGGCGATTGGTATCCCGCTTCGAGCTGGGCATCGATCACCCGGCCGCCATCGGCAAGTTGGCGGGCAGCGAGCCCCAGGCGACGATGGCGCGCAAGGTCGAGGAAGGTGATGCCCAGGCTGCGCTTGAAAGCGCGCCGGACCGTCGAAGGATCAAGCCCGCGGCGCACGAGATCGCCTTCGCTCCAGCGGCGTTCCGGTGCTGCCTCCAGCGCCCGCAGGAGATCCTCGACGAGCGGGTCCTTGGTGCGGATGGAAGCCAACGGCCGGCAGCGCTGGCACGGGCGGAATCCCGTCTCCAGGCAGGTGCCGATCGAGCCGACGAAGATCGTGTTCTCCCGCTTCGGCTTACGGGCTGGGCAGGACAGGCGGCAGAAGACGCCTGTCGTCTTGACGCAGACGAAGGCGGCGCCCTCGTACTCTGTGCTTCGCGCAATCAAGGCGTCGTAGAGCGTTTCGTCGGAAGGAAGATCGAACAACATGCTGGCGGTTCTACCATGCCCGCATTCGCAAGGGCGCCGGTTTTCGGGCGTCTATTTTCAGATCAGGACGAGCATCACCACGCCAAGAACGATCAACAGGCAGCCGAAGAGCTCCAACCGGTTGATCCATTCGCGGAAGATGAAGAAGGACGAGGCGAAGGTGAAGAGCATTTCCACCTGGGCCACGACCTTGACCACGGCCGCCTGCTGCAGCGTCATCGCCATGAACCAGCCGAAGGAAGCAGAGGCCCCGACGAAGCCGACGATGAAGGCCGGTTTCCAGGCAGCCGCGATACGCGGCAGCTCGTCACGCTCGCGAAGCACGATCCAGATAAGCATAACGATAGTCTGCAGAAGGATGACGAAACCGAGCGTATAGCTCGCCTGCATCACGTAGTCCGGCGCCGGTAGGCTCGGCGCCAGCGCCAGCGAGGCCGAACGGTAGGAGACGGCCGAAAGACCGAAGAAGGTGCCGGATAACAGACCGATACCAGCCGTGCGCGAGAATACGGAGGTCACCAGCGTGCGCGGGCTCAGGGTGGTGCGCGCCACCGAGATCAGCATGACGCCGACGACCGAGATGGCGATTGCCACCAACGTGCCCTCGCTTGCCTTCTCCCCGAGGAAGATCAGCCCGAAAAGGGCCGCCTGAGCCGGCTCGGTACGCGAATACGCCGTGCCCACGGCGAAGTTGCGGAAGGAGAAGAGATGGACGAGCAGGAAGGTCGCGGCGATCTGCGCCAGCCCGCCGATGACGGCCCAGAGGAAGAAGGTGCCGTTTGGCACCGGTAGCGGACGGCCCGCCACCTGCCAGAGCAGGAACAGATAAAGGAAGGCGAAAGGCAGGCCGAAGCCGAAGCGCACGAAGGTCGCGCCCGTCGTGCCCATGACGCCTTTCAGGTGTTTCTGCATGGCGGAGCGGACATTCTGAAGGAATGCCGCGGCGACGGTGATGAGGACCCAGGTTTCCATGGCTGCGAGCGAGAGCAATTCAGGAAGAGTGTGAAACGGTCAGTCACCTGAAATTACATAATTTCAGGGAGTTGGATCGCTTCACTGTTTCAAGGAAGATCAAGCCATCTAGCACACAGGTCCGGCTATTGCCAAGAACTCCGGATCTTGGCGTTTCAGTCCGCCTTCTCTGCAGCCTCCACCGGAGTATTGACCGGCTTGAGAGTGAGCGACGGCCCTTCTTCTTCGAAGGTCTTCACCCGCTGATCATAGTGCGGTGAGATCGTGCCGAGCACGCGGTCCCAGAAGGAGAAATAGTTGCCGTAGTTGTAACGGAACGCGGAATGATGCTGGTCGTGGAAAGTCGTGCACAGCAGGGGCGACGGATAACGCGCCGTCGACGCGGCGAAATACTCGAAGCCGCAATGCCCGAACATGCCGTTGAAATGCTCGAACAGCCGGTGCCCGATGAGGATCGCGGGCGGGAACGGAACAAGGAAGACGATGACCGCCGAATAGCTCTGCAGCAGGAAGTTGTCGAAGACATCCTCCGAATAGGTGCTCCAGATCGTCGGCGCGACGCTTTTGTGGTGCAGGGCGTGCAACGGATAGAGCCACCTGGTGTGCAGCAACCGGTGCATGAAATAGAACCAGGTGTCGTAGAGGAACATGCAGAGCACGAAGAGCGGCACCGCGGCCCACCAGCTGAGGGCCCAGGGGGCCGGTGCCCAGGCCTTGTGCTGGGCGTAGAGGCCTATCGTCAGCGGCAGGCAGGCGCTGAACATCGATGCGAGGCTCTGGCGGATTTCAGCGTTGCGGCGCTTGTCGGAACTGCGCCCCTTCTGGATCTTTCGCTCTGGATTGCGTTGGTTGAACCAGGTCAGGCCGTAGCCGAGGGCAAAGTAGGTGACGACGGTGAACGCATAGAATCCAAACAGGAACAGCAGATAGAAACGTTCGTCCGACATTGGCGCCTGCATCCTTGATGCCAAAACCGCGGGCCGAAGATGCCACGCCGGTTTAGCAATTCAAAGTGGAATTCTTTGCACCAGCATTGCGGCTCGAGCAGCGATTTGCATTTTCTCGTTTGCCGCCACCGTTCCCCATGTCATAAGGCGGCATGAAAAAGCTCGACCGCCTGCCGACCCATTCCGACTTCGCCCACGTCACCGACTGGGTGTTCGACCTCGACAACACGCTCTATCCGCATCACGTCAACCTGTTTGCGCAGATCGACCGCAACATGACGGCCTATGTGGCGAAACTGCTGTCGCTGGACCCGGCGGACGCAAAGAAGCTGCAGAAGGACTACTACCGCGACCACGGAACGACGCTGAAGGGACTGATGGTCCACCATGGCATCGATCCGAATGAATTCCTCGAGCAGGCGCATGCGATCGACTACAGCATCGTGCCGCCGGATCCGGCGCTCGGCGAAGCCATCAAGTCGCTGCCCGGCCGCAAGTTCATCTTCACCAATGGCAGCGTCGCCCATGCGGAGATGACTGCGCGGGCGCTCGGCATCCTCGACCACTTCAACGACATCTTCGACATCGTCGCTGCCGATTTCGTACCGAAGCCGGCCGGCGAAACCTATGACAAGTTCATGAGCCTGCACCGGGTCGACACCCGCAACGCCGTGATGTTCGAGGACCTGCCCCGCAATCTCCTGGTGCCGAAGGCGCTGGGCATGAAGACAGTGCTGCTCGTGCCGCGCAATCTCGAATACACCTTTGCCGAATCCTGGGAGAAGTCGAACGACACCGACGAGCAGATCGACTACGTGACGGAAGATCTCACCAGCTTCCTGCGCCGTCTGGTCACCGGCCTCTAGGTCACGATCATTTGGGTCGGATCGACCCAAAATCGCTTCTCACAAGTTCGAGCGGGATACCGGCGGGCGGACGACCGCAAGCACATTTCCGACCCGCCCCGACACAATTTGGCCGCTGAAAAACCCCTTTTCGGCCAATGACTTAAATTACAAAAGTTTAACTGGTGCGGCGCGCGGCTCCGTCTATCCTTTCGATCAGGGACAACCCGATCGAAAGGAAGCATGATGCCGAAAAAGACCCTGATCCTCGGTGTGACCGCACTGGCCGTAGCCGTCACCGGAATGGCCGCCCCGTCCTTTGCAGCGCGCGAGAAGCTGACGCCCGAGCAGCGCGGCGAACGCATGATCCAGCGGCTCGACACCAACAAGGACCAGAAGGTCAGCCTGGACGAGTTCCAGGCGCGTGTCGCCGCCAATTTCAAGACCTTCGACACCAATGGTGACGGCCAGATCAGCGCCGACGAGATGAAGGCGAAACGCGAAGCCTTCCGCGAGGCGCGCAAAGCCTGGCGCGAAGCCAAGGACAAGAGCGGCACCGACCGCGAGGCAGCACTTGCCAAGCTGAAGGAAGTTCACCCCGGCATGCTGCCGGGTCTCCGGCCGAAAGCCTTCAAGCGTGTCGACACCGACGGTAACGGGTCCTTGAGCGCGAACGAAGTTTCGAGCGCCGCGGAGACGATGTTCAAGCGGCGTGACAAGAACGGCGACGGCGTCATCGATGCCGCCGATTTCACCAAGAAGATCTAAACCCGGATGACGACGCGCTCTCCCGCCCGGTGGAGCGTGTCGTCTGCGTGGCGCCTCCCCCTCGCATCGGACGCGATCGCCAGGGGGAGGCGTGAATTCCCAGAAACCAATCCTCCCAAAAAGACAATGCCGCGCGCCAGCTAGGCGCGCGGCATTGTCTTTTCATCTGACGAAGAGGGCCTGATCGGGCCGCGAACGCTAACGTCGTCCGTTCGCCATCGGCACCGACTTTGGGTCGACAGTTTCGTAGAAGCGGGAAATGATCTCCCAGGCCTCATCCGCCGTATCGACGAACTGTACCAGGTCAACGTCGTTGGGCGCGATCGTGCCGAACTCGGCAAGTGCGTCGAAGTTGACGATCGAGCGCCAGAATTTCTCGCCGAACAGAATGAGCGGTACCAGCGCCAGGCGGCCGGTCTGCATCAGCGTCATCGTTTCGAAGAGTTCATCAAGCGTACCGAAGCCACCGGGGAAAACGGTGACGGCCTTGGCGCGCAAGAGGAAGTGCATCTTGCGGATGGCGAAGTAGTGGAAGTTGAACGACAGTTCCGGCGTCACGAAACGGTTCGGCGCCTGCTCATGCGGCAGCACGATATTGAGACCGATCGACGGGGCGCCGACGTCGTCGGCACCGCGGTTGCCCGCCTCCATCACACCCGGTCCACCGCCGGTGACGACGACATATTCCTTGTGACCCAGCTTGGCCGAGTGTTCCGAGCAGATTCGTGCGAACTTGCGCGCTTCCTCGTAATAGACCGAGGCCGCCTCCAGGTTCTTGCGCTGCGTCTCATTCTTTGCCGCCCAGGCATCGCCGCCGGGCTCCGGAATGCGGGCGCCGCCGAACATGACCACGGTCGAGTTGATGCCGCGTTCTTCGAGCATCATTTCGGTCTTCAGCAGCTCAAGCTGCAGGCGGATCGGGCGCAGCTCCTCGCGGCACAGGAAATCGTCGTCGATATAGGCGAGGCGATAGGAGGGCGAGGCCGATTGCGGCGTAACCGGAACCGTCTGCGCGCGCTGGCGGCTCTGCGTGCTGTCGGCCAGCGGATCCCAGACCCCATCCTTGCGGCGCAGCGCGCGTTTCTTCATACGTGCCATAGTGTCGTCTTTCCCGTCGCGTTCCGGACAATCTGCATCTCGTCCGGACGCGTCCTATCCTGTTTCCTCGGTCATGAAGGTCGCAAACGCATCAACGCGTCGCAGCGGCCCTTGCGCATCCTGCACCGGTGCGCGGCGCTGTAGTGCCGGACTCGCCGAGACTTGCCAAGCCCCGGCGGGGCGCATGAACCCGAAAAGCCCTTCAACTTTTCAGGATCACGCTCTACAGCGCCGCGTTCCCTTCAAGGCCGCGAGGTCGCTGTAGCACTCTGAACTGCTGCATGTTTTTGTCCTTAAATCGATTCCGATTTAAGGAATTATGCAGTAGAGCTTTCGCAGGATAACCGCCGAACTTTAAGGAATTCCGATGAACAACCACGACCTCGCCTCCCTGTCGCAGACGATCGAGACCGCCTTTGAAGACCGCGATTCCATCAACACCGGAACGCGTGGCGCGGTGCGCGACGCCGTGGAAACATCTCTGAACCTGCTCGATAGCGGCAAGGTCCGCGTCGCCGAACGCGGCGCGGATGGTGTGTGGACGGTCAATCAGTGGCTGAAGAAGGCGGTACTCCTGTCCTTCCGGCTCAACCCGATGGAAATCGTCAAGGGGGGCCCCGGCCAGTCCGTCTGGTGGGACAAGGTGCCGTCGAAGTTCGATGGCTGGAGCGTCAACGAATTCGAAAAAGCCGGCTTCCGCGCCGTTCCGAACTGCGTCGTGCGCCGTTCGGCCTATATCGCCCCCAACGCGATCCTGATGCCCTCCTTCGTCAACCTCGGCGCCTATGTCGGTGAAGGCACGATGGTCGACACCTGGGCAACCGTCGGCTCCTGCGCCCAGATCGGCAAGAACGTGCATCTCTCGGGCGGCGTCGGCATCGGCGGCGTTCTGGAGCCGATGCAGGCCGGCCCGACGATCATCGAGGACAATTGCTTCATCGGCGCCCGCTCGGAAGTTGTCGAAGGCTGCATCGTGCGTGAGGGCTCGGTCCTCGGCATGGGCGTGTTCATCGGCAAGTCAACCAAGATCGTCGACCGCGCCACCGGCGAAGTGACCTATGGCGAAGTTCCGCCCTATTCCGTCGTCGTCGCAGGCTCGATGCCTTCGGGCTCGACCATGGGCAACGGCCAGCCCGCACCGAACCTCTACTGCGCCGTCATCGTCAAGCGCGTCGACGAAAAGACCCGCTCGAAGACCGGTATCAACGAACTGCTCCGAGACTGATGCGATGACACCGGAGGGGCCGCAGCCGAGTATGACCTGGCTGTTCTTCAGCCCCTCCGGCCGCATCGGCCGTCTGCCCTTCTTTCTCTCCTGGCTGTTCTGGTTTCTGATCGGCGGTTTCATCGTCGCCAGGATGGTTGCCAACGAGGAATACGAGACGGCGCTCGCCCTCTGGACACTGGCGTTCGCCATCTCGGCGATCGTCTCCCTGCCCTCGATCGCCATGCTGGCAATCAAGCGCCTGCACGACATCGGCTATCCCGGCCCGCTCTCGCTCTGTCTGTTCATCCCCGTTCTCAGCCCGGTCGTCTTCCTCGCCCTTTGCCTTTGGCCGGGGGAGCCGGGACCCAACGAATTCGGCGCGCGCAGCGACGAGCCCGGCCCCTGACCCTTCGCCCCTGTACAAGAACCGTGCGAGCGCGTATGTAGCGCGCCATGACAGGCCCGCGACGTGTTGGCCACGGCAATTCGCGCCGATGACGATCCGATCGTCCTGGGCATGACGACCGAAATCCGAAAGACAAGATATGACTGAATTCGAAGGGATCGCGCCTGCGATCGCCGAGGCGTTGGCAAAACGCGGTTACAACGAATTGACGCCGGTTCAACAGGCGATGCGCGACCCGGAACTCGCCGAGCGCGACGCGCTGGTTTCCGCACAGACCGGCTCCGGCAAGACGGTGGCCTTCGGCCTGGCGCTGGCACCGACGCTGCTTGGCGGCGAGCGCCGCTTCGGACCGGCCGGCGCACCGCTGGCGCTCGCCATCGCGCCGACGCGTGAACTGGCGCTGCAGGTCAAGCGCGAACTCGAATGGCTCTACGGCGAGACCGGCGCGACCATCGCTTCGTGTGTCGGCGGCATGGACATGCGCACCGAGAAGCGCACGCTGGAGCGCGGCGCCCACATCGTCGTCGGCACGCCCGGCCGTCTCTGCGACCACATCCGCCGCAACTCGCTCGACATTTCGTCGCTGCGGGCCATCGTGCTTGACGAGGCCGACGAGATGCTCGACCTCGGCTTCCGCGAGGATCTCGAGTTCATTCTGGAAGAATCCCCGGAAGACCGCCGTACCCTGATGTTCTCGGCCACCGTGCCGAAGTCGATCGCGACGCTTGCGAAAAACTACCAGCGCGATGCCGTGCGCATCAGCACCGCTTCCGAACAGAAGCAGCATGTCGACATCGAGTATCGCGCGCTGACCGTTGCGCCGAACGATCGCGAGAACGCGATCATCAACGTGCTTCGCTACTACGAAGCGAAGAACGCCATCGTCTTCTGTTCGACGCGTGCCGCCGTCAACCATCTGACCGCCCGCTTCAACAATCGCGGCTTCTCGGTGGTGGCGCTTTCGGGCGAGCTCAGCCAGAACGAGCGCACCCATGCGCTGCAGGCCATGCGCGACGGCCGCGCCCGCGTCTGCATAGCCACCGACGTCGCTGCCCGCGGCATCGACCTGCCGGGCCTGGAACTGGTCATTCACGCGGATCTGCCGACCAATTCCGAGACGCTGCTTCACCGCAGCGGCCGCACAGGACGGGCCGGCCAGAAGGGCGTCAGCGCACTGATCGTTCCGGTCAACCAGCGCCGCAAGGCCGAGCGCCTGCTCGACGGCGGCCGGATCACCGCGACCTGGGCACGCCCGCCGTCGGCTGACGAAGTCAGCCAGCGTGACGACGAGCGTCTGCTTGCCGATACGAGCTTTGCCGAGCCGATCCGCGAGGACGAGCAGGCGATCGTGGCAGCGCTTCTCGAGCGCCACGGCGCCGAACAGATGGCCGCCGCCTTCGTGCGCCAGTTCCGTTCGGGACGGTCCGCTCCGGAAGACCTGATCGAAGTCGCTGTCGGCGCCAAGCCGCGCCGAGACGAACGCGCACCGCGCGATGATCGTGCACCGCGCGAGGACTTCGGCGCCGACCGGGCCGATTTCAGCGACGGCAGCTGGTTCTCGCTCTCGGTCGGCCGCAAGCAGAGCGCCGAACCGCGCTGGCTGATCCCGATGCTCTGCCGCCACGGCAAGCTGACCAAGCGCGACATCGGTGCGATCCGCATGCAGCAGGAAGAGACCTTCGTCGAGATGACGGCCGAAGGCGCCGAACGCTTCCTGTCGGCGATCGGCAAGGACAAGATGCTGGAAAAGGGCATCCGCGTGAAGCCGCTCGCCGGTGCGCCTGACCTTTCGCAGCAGCGCCAGGAAAAGCCTGCCTATTCCAAGGACAAGCCGAGCTTCTCCAAGGATAAGCCGGGCTTTGCCAAGAAGCGCCCCTATTCCGACGACGCTCCTCGTAATGACGACCGCGGCGACTTCAAGCCGAAGCGCAAGTTCGAGAAGAAAGCCGGATACTCCGAAGGACCGGCCTACACCGAGGACCGGCCGCCAGCCAAGGGCGCAGACAAGCCCTGGAGCAAGAAGAAGGACAAGCCGCAAGGCGGCAAGGACGGCGGCTTCAAAGCCAAGACCAAGCCCAAGGGCAACGCCAAGAACCGCCAAAGCTAACGCCGGCGCAGACATGATGGCCAACGAAACAGCGCCGCGATCCGATCGCGGCGCTGTTTCGTTTCGAGGATCGTGACTTGCCGGCTCAGGCTTCCAGGAAGCGAAGGCCGGCGACGGCGACGATGATCATCGCAATGCAGGTGATGCGCATCCATGACACCGGATCGCCGAAGAGCACGATGCCGAGCACGGTGATGCCGACCGAGCCGATACCGGTCCAGGCGGCGTAGGCGGTGCCGGCCGGCAGGTCCCGCATCGCGATCGTCAGGAGGTAAACGCTGCCGAGTGCTGCGGCGATGCCGATCACGCTCGGCACCAGTTTCGTCCAGCCCTCCGCATATTTCAGCGCCAGCCCCATGACGATCTCGATGAGGCTCGCCACTATCAGAATGATCCATGCCATGTTTCGTCTCCACTGGAATTCTCACATGGCCCACAAGCTGATAGCATAGGCACCAGAAGACAATTACGCACCTTTTGGTAACTATGGAAAATCCCGACACGTCAGCGCCCGCGACATCCATTCCCGACGTCTTCGATCCGACCTGTTCGTCACGCCACGCGCTGGAACTCGTCGCCGGCAAGTGGCCAATGCTGATCATCTCGGCGCTTGAAAGCGGACCGATGCGCAACGCCGCGCTGATGCGCCGGCTCGGCGACATCTCGCAAAAGATGCTGACGCAGACCTTGAAGGAACTGGAGCGCAATGGCCTCGTGATCCGCGAGGACAAGAAGACCGTGCCGCCGCACGTGGAATACAGCCTGAGCCCGGTCGGCCGTTCTCTCAGCGAAACCCTGCTGGTGCTTGACCGCTGGGCGGAGACGCATTTCGGTGCGCTGGATGCGGCACGCGAACGTTACGACGCCGACCGCGGCAAATGAAGCTCAGGCCGCATCGAGCTGCGACTGGGCGACGACTTTGACCACCCAATCGGCAAAGACGCGCAGGCGGCTACTCAAATGCCGGTTCGGTGGATAGACCAGATAGATCGGCATGGACTCGACCTCCCAGTCCTCCAGAACAGGCCGCATGGCGCCGGACACGAGGTCGTCGCGCACCATGAAGCGCGGCGCCTGAATGACGCCAAGGCCGGCCCTTGCCGCCGCGAGATAGGTGGTCGCTTCGTTGGCCGCCACGGTGTAGCGCCCGTTTACCTCGATTTCTTCGTTGCCGCGCTTGAAATAGAACGGCATCTGCTGGCCGGTCTGTGGCCGGAAATAGCCGACGACATAGCAGTTCTTCGAAAGATCCGACGGGTGCTGCGGCACCGCGTGGCGTTGGAGATAGTCAGGGGCGGCGCAGGCGACGAAGCTCATCTCGGTGATGCGCCGCGCGATTAGCGACTGGTCCGTGAGTGCGCCGATGCGGATGGCGCAATCGACGTTCTCCGCCACATAGTCGACCGTCCTGTCCGAAACACCGAGATCGATCTGGATGTCGGGATAGCGCTTGTGAAATTCCGGCAGCGCGGGGATGACGATCAGGTTGGCAATCGCGCTCGCCATTTCCACCCTGATCCGACCCTTCGGCAGGGTCTGGGCGCTCGAAAGACTGCCGTCGAGTTCGTCGAGATCGGTCAGCAGGCGTGCCGCGCGTTCGTAGTAGAGTGCGCCGTCCGGCGTCACCAGCACCCGGCGGGTGGTGCGGTTGAGGAGCTTCGTGCGCAGATGTGCCTCCAAGCCCTGGATGAGATTGGTAAGCGTTGCCTTGGGCATATTCAGCGAAGCGGAGGCGCGGGTGAAATTTCCGGTCTCGACGACCCGGAGGAACGCGCGCATGGCCGTGAGCTGGTCCATTTTCAAGAGCCGTGATTGTTCGAGAATACGAATAGTGTAGTCAGTTTGAAAAGACTATTCCAGACAGAAGACAATGTTATTCTCCTATCGTGGCTTGTTGTCGCCACATGTGGGTTGAGCTCGGGCCGAAGGCAAGAGAGATGGGCGAACTGTTCAAAGTGGAGACGATGCAGACCGGCCAAGGCTGCTGCACGGCACGCGTCTACCGCGGCGAAGCTTTGCTCAATCCGCCGCCGGTCGTGCTGCACCTGCATGGCGGCTCCTTCGTCGGCGGAACGATCGCCGCCGGTGAGCGTGTCGCCGAGGCACTCGCGGCAGCCGGAGCGGTGGTGATCTCTCCGGAGTATTCCGCGGCCTGCCTCAATCCGTTTCCCGCGGCGCTGGACGTCGCCTATGCCATGTTGTCGTCGATGCGCTCGCGCTGCCCGCAGTTCGCGCACAAGAAATCGTCGCTGTTCGTGGCTGGCGAAGAGGCAGGCGGCAATGTCGCCGCCGGTGCCGCGCTGATGGCGCGTGACCAGTATCTGACCGATCTCAAGGGCCAGATCCTGCTGTCGCCAATGCTCGATCCTTGCCTGGCCACGGAATCGTTCCGGCAATACTGTCCGCAATCCTCGGCGCAATCGATCGCCGATGGGTGGCAGCGTTACCTTGGTCAAAGCGGCGGATTCACCCACCCGTACGCCGCGCCGGCCCACTGCACACGGCTCGCCGGCCTTGTGCCTTCGCTGATCGTGACCAGCGAAGAGTGCCCGATGCGCGACGAGGCCGAAGCCTATGCCGAGCGCCTGCGGCAGGCGGGTGTGACGGTTGAATCCCATGTCCTGCCCGGACGAGCCGGATGGTTGCCGCAAAGTGCGGCTTCCGGCGAAGGCTGGCCGGCACAACGGCAAGAGATTACCGGCATCTTCTCCCGCTTCTTCCAGAAGACGGGGGCGAAGCCGGCGGAAATGACGGTGCGCTAGACGGGGGCGGCGATCACCCAGCCCATTCCCTCGATCTGACATCGAAAGCAAAGCGCCGGCTCCCAACCGGCAAGGAGAGAAAAGATGACATCGACAGTGACCCGTCGGGCCCTCTGGGGCGCCGGCCTGAGTATCCTTTTGTCTGTCGCCGGCGGTGGTGCCGTCATGCTCGGCCTGCCGCAGCATTTCGAAGCCGACGCCGCAACCGAGACCGCCGCGGCGCCGCCTCCGGCCGTGCCGGTCTCGGTGTCGCGGGCGCAGTCCAAGCGCATCACCACCTGGGAGGAATTCTCCGGCCGTCTCGAAGCGATCGAGCGCGTGGAAGTTCGCCCGCGCGTCGGCGGCGCCATCCTCAAGGCGCACTTCCGCGAAGGTGCACTCGTCAAGCAGGGCGACCTCCTGGTGACGATCGATCCCGAGCCCTATGCGGCCGCCGTCGAGCGGGCGAAGGCACAGGTCGAGGCAGCGGAAGCACGCGTCGCACTCGCCAAGATCGAACTCGAGCGTGGCCGCAAGCTTGTGACCACCAGCGCCATTCCGCAGAGCGGCGTCGACCAGCGCGCCAGCGCCTATGACGAAGCCCAGGCAGAGGTGCGCTCGGCCAAGGCAGCCCTGCGCACGGCCGAGCTCGACCTGCAATACACCGAAGTGCGTGCCCCGATCTCCGGCCGCGTCGGCCGGCTCGACATCACCGCCGGCAATCTCGTCGCCGCCGGTTCCGCCTCGCCGGTGCTGACGACGCTCGTCTCGGTCGACCCGATCTATGCAAGCTTCAACGCCAGCGAAGAGGTGGTAACCACCGCGCTTGCGAAGCTCGCGGCCTCTGCCGGCGGCAGCTCGATCGAGCGCCTCCCGGTGCAGGTCGGCACCGCTGCCGACGACGGCACGCCGATCACAGGCCATATCCAGCTCATCAACAACGAGGTGGATGCGGCGACCGGTACGATCCGGGTGCGTGCAGCGCTTGAAAACGCCGAAGGCAAGCTGATCCCCGGACAGTTCGTCCGTATCCGCATCGGCGAGCCGGACCCCGAGGAGAAGCTTGTGGTCAGCGACCGCGCCATCGGTTCCGACCAGGACAAGAAGTTCGTCTTCGTCGTCGGTACCGACAACAAGGTCGAGTATCGCCAGGTCAAGCTCGGACCGAATTCCGACGGTCTGCGCATCGTCGAAAGCGGCCTGAAGTCCGGCGAGAACATCGTCGTCAACGGCCTGCAGCGGGTTCGCCCGGGCGTCGTCGTCGCGCCACAGCAGGTCGAGGAAACGACCGCTTCGATCGCCAAGTAATGGTCCTGGCTGCTCCTCGCTGAGCGCGACGAGCAGCCAGCCAAGGCATCACTCAGCAGACTATGCCGCGCGGCGGACATTTCGCCGCGAACGCCCGAGGTCTGCCTAAAACGTCCCAAGGGGGATACCATGAATTTCTCACGCTTCTTCGTCGACCGCCCGGTCTTCGCGGGCGTCCTTTCGGTCCTGATCTTCGTGGCCGGCCTGATCGGCATGACCGGTCTGCCGATCTCCGAATATCCCGAAGTCGTTCCGCCGCAGATCGTGGTGCGGGCGCAATATCCGGGCGCCAACCCGGCCGTCATTGCCGAGACGGTGGCAACGCCGCTCGAAGAACAGATCAACGGCGTCGAAGGCATGCTCTACATGCAGAGCCAGGCGACCGCCGACGGCCTGATGACGCTGACCGTCACCTTCGAACTCGGTACCGATCCCGACCAGGCCCAGCAGCTGGTACAGAACCGCGTCTCGCAGGCCGAGCCGCGGCTGCCCGAGGAAGTGCGCCGCCTCGGCGTAACCACCGTCAAAAGCTCGCCCGACCTGACACTGGTCGTGCACCTGATCTCGCCGAACGGGCAGTACGACATCAACTATCTGCGCAACTACGGTGTGCTGAACGTCAAGGATCGGCTGGCGCGCGTCGAGGGCGTGGGCCAGGTGCAGATATTCGGCGGCGGCGACTATTCTATGCGCGTCTGGATCGACCCGCAAAAGGCAGCCGAGCGCGGCCTTGCGGCGAGCGACATCGCCAACGCCGTGCGCGGGCAGAACGTCCAGGCAGCCGCCGGCGTCATCGGCGCCTCGCCTTCCGTTCCGGGCCTCGACCTGCAGCTTTCCGTGAACGCGCAGGGCCGCCTGCAAACGCCTGAGGATTTCGCCAACATCGTCGTCAAGTCCGGCGCAGAAGGCGAAGTCACCCGCCTTGGCGACGTCGCCCGCGTCGAGATGGGCGCTGCCGACTATTCGCTGCGCTCGCTGCTCGACAACAAGCCGGCCGTCGGCATGGGTATCTTCCAGGCGCCGGGTTCGAACGCGATCCAGATCTCGGAGAACGTGCACAAGGCCATGGCCGAGCTGAAGCTCACCATGCCCGAGGGCGTCGACTACGAAATCGTCTATGACACGACCCAGTTCGTGCGCGCCTCGATCGAATCGGTCATCCATACGCTGCTCGAAGCGATCGCCCTCGTCGTCATCGTCGTCATCGTCTTCCTGCAGACCTGGCGCGCCTCGATCATCCCGCTCGTCGCCGTTCCGGTCTCGATCGTCGGTACCTTCGCGGTGATGTACGTCTTCGGCTTCTCGATCAACGCGCTCAGCCTCTTCGGCCTGGTGCTGGCGATCGGCATCGTCGTCGACGACGCGATCGTGGTAGTCGAGAACGTCGAGCGCAACATCGAACAGGGCCTGTCGCCTGTCCAGGCAACCTACCGCGCCATGCAGGAAGTGTCAGGCCCGATTATCGCAATCGCGCTGGTGCTCGTCGCCGTTTTCGTCCCGCTTGCCTTCATCACCGGTCTCACCGGCCAGTTCTATCGTCAGTTTGCGCTGACGATCGCGATCTCCACGGTAATCTCGGCGCTGAACTCGCTGACGCTGTCTCCGGCTCTGGCCGCCCTTCTCTTGAAGGACCACCACGCGCCGAAGGACTGGCTGACGCGGGCGATGGACAAGCTCTTCGGCTGGTTCTTCCGCGGCTTCAACCGCTTCTTCGGAGCAAGCTCGGAAGCCTACGGCCGCGGCGTCGGACGGATCCTGACCCGCAAGTCGCTGATCATGGTCGTCTATGTGGTGCTGCTCGGCGTGACCTTCACGCTGTTCCGCGCCATCCCTGGCGGCTTCGTGCCGGCGCAGGACAAGCAGTACCTGATCGGCTTCGCCCAGCTTCCGGATGCAGCCACGCTCGATCGCTCGGAAGACGTGATCAAGCGCATGAGCGAGATCGCGCTCAAGCATCCGGGCGTCGAGAACGCCATCGCCTTCCCGGGCCTGTCGATCAACGGCTTCACCAACTCGTCGAACTCCGGCATTGTCTTCGTCGCCCTGAAGCCCTTCGAGGAACGCAAGACGCCCGAACTGTCCGGCGGCGCGATCGCCATGCAGCTCAACCAGGAATTCGGCGCGATCCAGGATGCCTTCATCGCCATGTTCCCGCCGCCGCCCGTCCAGGGCCTCGGCACGACCGGCGGCTTCAAGCTGCAGCTCGAGGACAAGAACGGCCTCGGCTACCAGGCGCTCGACGAGGCAACCAAGGCATTCCTCGCCAAGGCCTACCAGACACCTGAACTGGCCGGTCTCTATTCGAGCTACCAGATCAACGTGCCGCAGCTCTATGCCGACCTCGACCGCGTCAAGGCGCGCCAGCTCGGCGTGGCCGTCACCGACGTCTTCGAGACCCTGCAGATCTATTTGGGCTCGCTCTACGTCAACGACTTCAACGCCTTCGGCCGCACCTACAGCGTGCGCATCCAGGCGGACGCCAACTACCGCAGCCATGCCGACGACATCGGCAAGCTGAAGGTGCGTTCGCAGTCCGGCGAGATGATCCCGCTGTCGGCGCTTCTCAAGGTCGAGCAGACGGTCGGCGCCGAACGGGCGATCCGCTACAATGGCTTCCTGTCGGCCGACATCAATGGCGGCCCGGCACCGGGCTTCTCGTCCGGCCAGGCTCAGGCTGCCATCGAGAAGATCGCCGCCGAAACGCTGCCGCCCGGCATCGGCTTCGAATGGACGGATCTCACCTACCAGCAGATCCTGGCCGGCAATTCGGGCCTGCTCGTCTTCCCGCTGGCGCTGCTGCTCGTCTATCTCGTGCTTGCCGCACAGTATGAGAGCCTGACGCTACCGATCTCGATCATTCTGATCGTGCCGATGGGCATCATGGCGGCGCTGGTGGGCGTCTGGCTGACGGGAGGCGACAACAACGTCTTCACCCAGATCGGTCTGATCGTGCTGGTCGGCCTATCGGCGAAGAACGCCATCCTGATCGTCGAGTTCGCCCGCGAACTGGAACTCTCAGGCAGCACGCCGGTGAAAGCCGCGATCGAGGCGAGCCGGCTGCGTCTGCGCCCGATCCTGATGACCTCGATGGCCTTCATCATGGGCGTGGTGCCCTTGGTGATGTCCACCGGCGCGGGTGCGGAAATGCGCTCGGCCATGGGTGTCGCGGTCTTTGCCGGCATGATCGGCGTCACGGCGTTCGGCATCTTCATGACCCCGGTCTTCTACGTGCTGATCCGCAAGCTCACCGGCGAGCGGCCCTTGAAGCACGCCGGAGCCCATATCGAGGCGCCGCATCTCGCGCCGGGAGAGTAAGCCTCTCCTTCCCTTTCACGATCTTCAGGCGGGCCGGATCACTCCGGCCCGTTGAAGCTGCGGCGCTGCGCCTCCGCCCAGGCGCAGCGCCGCATTGCATCCCGCTGGACAAATCGCCCTGCCGCGTAGCGGTGCCCATCCCACGTGACAGTTCACTGACGATCGGATAAACCAGCAGCCTCCATTCCATTGGCTCCAGCGGCCAAGCAGACGGCATAGCGTTAGATGACCCCCACCGATCCAATCGCCAATCTCGCCAACCTCATTCGTTGTCCCTCGGTCACCCCGGCCGAAGGCGGAGCGCTTTCCGCCCTCGAGGCCATGCTGAAGCCGCTCGGCTTTGCGGTCGACCGCGTGGTGGCAAAGGACGCCGGCACGCCCGACATCGAGAACCTCTATGCACGGCTCGGCACCGAAGGCCCGCATCTGATGTTCGCCGGTCATACCGATGTCGTTCCGGTCGGCGACGAAGCCGCCTGGAGCCATGGGCCGTTTTCGGCCGAGATCGCCGGCGGGGAAATGTACGGCCGTGGCGCCGTCGACATGAAGGGCGGCATCGCCTGCTTCGTCGCGGCGGTCGCCCGCCACATCGACAAGCATGGCGCGCCGAAGGGCTCGATCTCCTTCCTCATCACCGGCGACGAAGAGGGGCCGGCGATCAACGGCACCACCAAACTCTTGCAATGGGCGGCCGACAAGGGCGAGCGCTGGGACGCCTGCCTCGTCGGCGAGCCGACCAATCCAGACCAGCTCGGCGACATGATCAAGATCGGCCGTCGCGGCTCGCTGTCGGGCCGCATCACGGTCCATGGCGTGCAAGGGCATGCGGCCTATCCGCATCTCGCCGACAGTCCCGTGCGCGGCATCCTGCAATTGACACAGGCGCTGATGGATCCGCCGTTCGACAACGGCACCGAGAGCTTCCAGGCATCGAACCTGGAAGTGACGACGATCGACGTCGGCAATGGTGCGGTCAACGTCATTCCGGCGAAAGCCACCGCCGCGTTCAACATCCGCTTCAACGACTCGTGGACGGCCGAAAGCCTGATGGCCGAGATCATCGCACGGCTCGACCGCGCTGCAGCGGCCGGCAGTCTGCGCCCGGACCGCGCGCCCGTCCGCTACGAAATCGTCTGGAGCGAGCGCCCGAGCCACGTGTTCCTGACGCGCAACAATGCGCTGATCGATTCGCTCTCGGGCGCCGTCGAGGCCGTCACCGGCCGGCAGCCGAAGCTGTCGACGACCGGTGGCACGTCGGACGCGCGCTTCATCAAGGACTATTGCCCGGTGGTGGAGTTTGGCCTGGTCGGCCAGACCATGCACATGGTCGACGAACGTGTCGCCGTCGCCGACCTCGAAACCCTGACCAATATTTACGAGACCTTCGTCCTGCGCTGGTTCGGCCATGCCGCTGCTTGACGAGGTGCTTGCCTATATCAAGGGCCTCTGGCTCTTGGCTCAGGGCAACGAAGAGGGTTTCCGCTGGCTCGATTTCAGCGAGAGCGGCCTCTGGCGCTCGTTCACGTCGATGCTCTGGTGCCTGCCGGCGATCGCCGTTACCTGGGCGTCCTGGCGGTTCTACTATCTGTCGGCGATGCCCGATGGGACGGTGATCGGCATAGGCTTCATCTTCAAGCTGTTGGTCGTCGATCTCGTCAGCTGGCTGCTGCCGCTGGTGCTGATCGCCATTCTGTCCCGTCCGCTCGGCTTTGCAGGAGCAGTGGTGCCGATCATCGTCACCACCAACTGGCTCTCCGTGCCGCTTTCCTACGCGATGGCGGTGCCGGCGGCGATCAGGCTCACCATTCCCGGAAGCCAAGGCCTGACGAGCCTGATCTGGCTGACGCTGCTCGTGGTCAGCATCGCCGTGCTCTTCCGGCTCTTGCGCATGCTGACGGGCAACCAGACGCTGCTGGCCTCGGCGCTGACGGCGCTCTTCCTGCTGCCCTCGATGATGATCGGCGACCTGCTGCAGCGCTTCTTCGGCCTGATCCCGAGCTAGAGTGCGCCGCGCAAAAGTATGCTGCGGTTTTGCTACAACGGTATGCTGTGAGATCGCGCTTCAGAGCTTCGGGATCGGCTTGCGATCAGTAATCCACTTGCAGGAAATAGAGCCCATCGGGTGGGGCCACGGGGCCGCAGGCCTTGCGGTTGCGCGCCTCAAGCGCTGCCTGCAAATCGTCCGGCGACCATTTGCCCTCGCCCACCAGCTTCAGCGATCCCGCAAAGGACCGGATCTGGTTGTGCAGGAAGCTCTGCGCCGTCGCGCGGATTTCGATGACGCCGCCAACGAGCGCGACGTCCAGCCGGTCGAGGGTCCGCACCGGGCTCGTCGCCTGGCAATGGGCGGAGCGGAAGGTGGTGAAATCGTGATGGCCGACGAGGCGCTGGGCGCCCGCATGCATCGCCTCATGGTCGAGCGGCTTCGGCACCCACCAGGCGCGCCGGGCTTCAAGTGCCAGCGGCGCGGGCCGTGAGATGATGCGGTAGAGATAATGCCGGCGCAGCGCCGAGAAGCGCGCATCGAATTCCTCGGACACTTCCTCGGCCTCGAGGATCGCCACGCGCTCGCCCGCAAGCCCCAGATGCGCGTTCAGCGCATTGCGAAGCGTATAGGGCTTCCACGGACGGGTCAGATCGGCATGCATGACCTGGCCGCTGGCGTGCACGCCGGAATCGGTGCGGCCGGCGCCACGGATCGAAACGGTCTCGCCGGTCAGAGACAGGATCGCCTTTTCGATCGCCCCTTGCACGGACTCGCCATTGTCCTGCCGCTGCCAGCCGACATAGTCCGAGCCGTCATACTCGACGGTCAGCTTGAACCGCGGCATCAGCCGACCCTCGTGCCGGGCGCAACCGGTGTTCCGCGCAGGAAGTCGGCCGCTCCGAGCGCCTTGCCGCCGGCGCGCTGCAGGCGGGTCAGCCGAACCGCGCCTTCGCCGCAGGCGATCGTCAGGCTATCGGCGAGCACCGTTCCGGCCTCACCCGTGCCGGAAGCGGGCTGCGAGTTCAGCACCTTGATGCGCTCCGGCTTGCCGGCGATTTCGAGCTCAAACCAGGCGCCCGGGAACGGCGACAGGCCGCGGATATGATCATGCACCTCGCGTGAAGGACGGGCGAAGTCGATGCGGGTTTCCGCCTTGCTGATCTTCTGGGCGTAGACGACACCATCCTCGGCCTGGACCGTCAGCGGCAGATCGTCGGCCTCGAGCTTCGCCATCGCTTCCCGCATCAGGCTGGCGCCAATCTGCATCAGTCGGTCGTGCAGCTCGCCACCGGTCATCGTCTCGCCGATCTGGACCGTCTTGGTGAGAGCGACCGGGCCCGTATCGAGTCCCTTTTCCATCTTCATCACCATCATGCCGGTCTCATGATCGCCGGCCATGATCGCGCGCTGGATGGGTGCGGCACCGCGCCAGCGTGGCAGCAGCGAGGCGTGGCCATTGTAGCAGCCGAGCTTGGTGCCCGTGAGGATGGCCTCGGGCAGAAGCAGGCCATAGGCGACGACGACGGCGACGTCGGCGTCGAAATCACTGAAGGTCTGGCGATCCGCCTCGTCCTTGAAGTTTAGCGGCGTCAGCACGGGAATGCCGAGCAGTTCAGCTGCCTGGTGCACCGGCGACTTCTGCAGATCGAGCCCGCGGCGACCACCGGGCCGTGGCGGCTGCGTATAGGCGGCAACGATCTGGTGACCGGCTTCCGCGAGCGCTGCCAGCGTCGGCACGGAAAATTCCGGCGTACCCATGAAGATGATGCGAAGCGACAAGGCGGTAACTCCGTCCTCTCAGATCACTTCATGCGGGGAAACGGCGAAATGATCTCATTCTCTGAAACAGGGCAACCCCGGGAGGAAAACCGTTTCACGCTTTTCCTGGAGTCAAATTCAGCCGTTCGCGCGATCTGTTCGCGACCGCTTGTGCGATCGAAGCTCAGATCGCCTTGGCGCCGCGCGTCTTGGCGGCCTTGGTGAACTTGCGGATCACCATGTCGCGCTTGAGCTTGGAGATGTGATCGATGAACAACACGCCGTTCAGGTGATCGATCTCGTGCTGCAGGCAGGTGGCGAGCAGGCCGTCGGCTTCGATCGTCTGCTGCTTGCCGTCACGGTCGAGATGCTTGACGGTGATCGACGCGGGGCGCTCGACCTCGGCGTAGTAATCCGGGATCGACAGGCAGCCTTCCTCGTAGACCGAATAGGTTTCGGACGAAGCGACGATCTCGGGATTGATGAAGACGAGCGGCGTCTTCTCGTCGCCCTCTTTCGAAACGTCGAGCACCAGCATGCGCCTGGCGACACCGATCTGGATCGCGGCAAGGCCGATGCCGGGGGCATCGTACATGGTTTCGAGCATGTCGTCGGCCAGACGGCGGACGTCCGCGTCGACGGTTTCGATCGGCGTGGAAACCTGGCGAAGCACAGGATCGGGAAGGATGATAAGCGGCTTGATCGTCATGCTGCTCCCATAGCCGATCTTTCCATCGGCGTGCAAGGAAATTGGCTTGCCACCTTCGGCAGCCTTTCCTGGACGGGCCGGCGTTAACTGCACGGCGCAAATGTTCTTGTTTTGATCTACACATAACCAAAGAATCTGTTAGGTTTGGCGCATGGAACCTGCGCCTCTTCCCTTCGCCCAGCCGCTGTTTTTCATCGGCACCTTGCCGATCACCCTTGGCCATCTCGCGATTGCCGTCGGCCTGGTGGTCGTCGTTGCAATTTTGATGGCGCTTTCGCGGCGACGGGACAACGGCGACGAGGAGCGGCAGGAGCAGATGGCAATGCTGCTCGCCGCCCAGACGGAGATGCAAGGGCGGGTCGCCGCCATGGCCGAGGTCTTCGGCGCGCGGCAGGCAGAACTCAACCAGACGCTCAGCCAGCGCATCGACGGCATGACCCATCGCATCGGCGCCTCGATCACCGAACAGACCAAGGCGACGCACGAAAACCTCAGGCGGCTGCAGGAACGGCTGGCGGTCATCGACAACGCCCAGAACAACATCCAGTCGCTGGCCAAGGACATGGCCGGGCTGCAGGCAATCCTTTCCAACAAGCAGACGCGCGGCGCCTTCGGCCAGTCGCGCATGGAAGCGATCATCGCCGACGGGCTGCCTATGGGCGCCTTCGCCTTCCAGACGACGCTGTCGAACGGTGCACGACCCGACTGCACGATCCGCATGCCGAACGGCCAGCCGCCGCTCGTCATCGACGCCAAGTTTCCGCTGGAAGCCTGGAACGCGATGCGTGACGCACCGGATGCCGAACGCCGCCAGCAGATCGCCCAGCTTTTCCGCCGCGACATGGAAACGCATGTGCGCGATATCGCCAGCAAATATCTGATCTCCGGAGAGACGCAGGACACCGCGTTCCTCTTCGTGCCGTCCGAATCGATCTTCGCCGAAATCCACGAGCATTTCGAAGCGATCGTACAGAAGGCACACCGCCAGCGGATCGTCATCGTTTCCCCTTCCCTGCTCCTGCTGTCGATCCAGGTGATTCAGGCGATCCTCAAGGATGCGCGCATGCGTGAGCAGGCGCATCTGATCCAGGGCGAAGTCGCCAGATTGATGGAGGATCTCGGCCGTCTCGACGAGCGCGTGCGCAAGCTCCAGGGCCATTTCGCCATGAGCCAGAAAGACGTCGAGGACATTCTGATCTCATCGAGCAAGCTTACCCGGCGCGGCGCAAAGATCGAGGCGCTCGAACTCGAGGCCGAAGGCGGCACGCAGGAAACGACCGACCCGCGCGCTGCCGTCGACAACCGGGTGGGGCAATTGCGCCTGCGGGTGGTTGACGAGGACTGAGGCTCTCGGGCACTCTCCGGCCCACTCTGCAATCCGACGGGAAATTTTCACATGATCACTGTTTTTGGGTCCATCAACATGGACCTGATCGCCACGACCGCACGCCTTCCGAAGCCGGGCGAGACCGTCGCCGGAACGGGCTTTTCGACCGCCGCCGGCGGCAAGGGCGCAAACCAGGCCCTGGCCGCACGACGTGCCGGAGCGACAGTGCAGATGGCGGGTGCGATCGGGGCCGACAGCTTCGCCGAAGGTGCCCTGGAACTCTTGAAGGGTGCCGGCACGGACATGTCGCTGACCAAGACGGTAGATGAGCCGACCGGCACCGCGCATATCCTCGTCGGTGGTGACGGCGAAAA
Source organism: Ensifer sp. SSB1 (assembly GCF_016652895.1). NCBI lineage: Bacteria > Pseudomonadati > Pseudomonadota > Alphaproteobacteria > Hyphomicrobiales > Rhizobiaceae > Ensifer > Ensifer sp. SSB1. The sequence goes on along the minus strand of NZ_JAEPRP010000002.1, from coordinate 45,832 downwards.
CGTCATCGTCGTGGTCGCGAGCGCCAATGCGACCGTCGACGAGGCCGATGCGGTGAAGGCCGTCGACGGCATGAAGCCTGGCGACACGTTGATGCTGCAACTCGAAATTCCGGCGGCATCCGTCGAGAGGGCCTTGAACGCAGCCAAACAGAAGGGCGTGCGTTCGGTCATCAACATCGCGCCGCTGACGCCGGATGCGGCACGTCTCGGTCGCATGGCCGATATCGTCATTGCCAACGAGACCGAATTCGAGCTGCTGGCCGGCAAGAGCGGCATCAGCAGTGCGGAGCGCGAAGACGCGATGAAGGCTCTCCATGCGGAGACCGGACAGACTGTCATCGTCACGCTTGGCGCCGATGGCGTCGTCGCGGTGCACGAGGGCGAAATCCAGCGTGCCAAGGGCCTGAAGATCGAACCGGTGGATACGGTCGGCGCCGGCGACACCTTCTGTGGCTATCTCGCGGCCAGCTTGGATGCCGGCATTGCCTTCCCCGATGCGTTGCGCCGTGCCGCAGTTGCCGGTTCGCTCGCCTGCCTCAAGCGCGGCGCGCAACCTTCGATCCCGCTTGCCACGGAAGTGGCATCACGCCTTTAGTTCGTAACGCGTCTGGGCCGGATCGACCGGACCCACAATGCGAATGCTCGGCGAAAACCAAGCCGAGTGCGGGCGAAACGCGCCCGCACTTTCTTCCTGCCACGCTCTGGCGCTCGGCCATCTCCAGCCCTTGAAATCAGCGTTTGCGCAATCCGGACAGGCGATGTCGCGGAGATAAAACTTTGCGCGCAATTTTATCAAAGCGATCGGTAAAACAGCGTCCGCGTTGGCCCTATCTTAAGAATCTCCAGTCTATTCAGGACCCTGAGAGAGCCGGTCGAAAATGACCCGGTTGCCTCCGACATGCCGGTCGGCATCTGACGCTCCATGATGGAGTTCACCCCCATTGCGAAATGCGTCCACCGCAGGTGAAAGCCTGCGGACCTCCCAGCACGTGAGGATTTCATGTTCAAGTTCCAAGCCAAATCGCTGGCGACCAAACTGATCGCGGTGACAGGCGGCACGATCGCACTAGTCCTGCTCGCTTCGAATTTCGTTCTTATCTCCCAGACCCAGGATCGCGTCGAAACGCTGGTCCTCGAACAGGCAAGCGGTGAAGCCCGGGCAATCGCCTCGGACATCGCCGGCGACATCGGCGAGCTTGCAAGTGCAGCGCGCTCGATGGCCGGCATTCTTGGCCGCGCGCATGCCGAAAAGTCGCTGGAGCGCACCGGGGTGATCAATATCCTCAGGGCGAACCTCGAGCAGAACCCGTTTGCCTTCGGCAGCTGGTTCGCGGAGGAGCCCAAGGCCTTCGACGGCCGTCAGGAGGACGTCGTCAACAACAAGGAACTGGGCGGTAACGACAAGGGCATCTTCACGCCCTACTGGTCGAAGAGCCGCACCAACGAAATCCAGTACTCCACTTTCGGCGCCGACTACGCGGCCGAGTGGTACAAACTCGCTGCAACAAGCGGCAAGGGCGCGATCACCCAGCCCTACACCGCGCAGGACACCGACGTTCCGACCGCAATGAGCTCGATCGCCTATCCGGTCATGTCCGGCGGCAAGCTTCTGGGTGTTACCGGCGTCGACATTTCGCTCGCCTCGCTCGGCGATGGCCTGGCGAAGCTGAAGCCCTTCGACACTGGCCGCGTCTACCTCCTGTCGCAGAGCGGCAAGTGGCTGGTGGCGCCGATCCCGGAACTCCTGCTCAAGGAATATGACGGCGAAGGCAACGATGTCGTCAAGAATGCGCTTGCCTCCGGCAAGCCGGGCATCATCTCCAACCTTTCCTATGATGGCAACGAGCCCTTCGACCGTCTCGTCTATCCGTTCACCCTCTCGGGCGTGAACACCAACTGGGTCGTGCTCGTCGACGTGCCGCGCACCGCGATCAATGCCCCGGTCAAGGACCAGACCTACATGATGATCGTCGGCGGCCTCGTCGTACTCGGCGCCGTGCTGCTCGGTCTCTATCTCGCTGTCCGTGGTTTCGTGCAGAAGCCTCTCGCGGCGCTGGTCAAGGACGTCGCCAACCTCAGCCACGGCGACTACACCAAGGCGATTGCCGGCCAGGACCGCTCCGACGAAACCGGCGAAGTCGCCAAGGCGCTCGAAGGTTTCCGCCATCAGCTTGCTGACACCACGCGACTGGAAGGCGAAGCCCGCCACGAGCGCGAACAGGCCGAACGCGAGCGCAATCGCTCGGAAACCGAGCGTGCCGAAACCGGCGCCCTTCAGCGCGACATCGTCGCCCGCCTCGGCAAGGGCCTGTCGCACCTGTCGTCCGGCGATCTCGCCTTCCGCATCACGGACGATTTCCCGGGCGAATACGCTCAACTGAAGCGCGACTTCAACGCGACGATGGAAAGCCTCGAAGAGACGATCCGCACCGTCAACCATTCGGTCGTCAACATCGGCAACGGCACCAGCGAAATCAGCAGCGCCGCCAACGATCTGTCGCACCGCACCGAACAGCAGGCGGCAAGCCTGGAAGAAACCGCGGCGGCCCTCGACGAATTGACGTCGCAGGTCAACGCCAGCGCCGAAAACGCCAAGGTCGCCGCCAAGTCGGTGGAAGTCGCCAGCAGCGATGCCGGACAGTCGGGCGAAGTGGTGCAGAAGGCCATTGCCGCGATGAAGGGTATCGAGCAGTCGTCGCACGAAGTCAGCCGCATCATCGGCGTCATCGACGAGATCGCCTTCCAGACCAACCTTTTGGCGCTCAACGCCGGCGTCGAAGCCGCCCGTGCCGGCGATGCCGGCAAGGGGTTTGCCGTCGTCGCCCAGGAAGTGCGCGAGCTCGCCCAGCGCTCCGCCAATGCCGCCAAGGAGATCAAGACTCTGATCAACACCTCGGCCGGACAGGTGCGCGAAGGCGTCGATCTCGTCGGCAAGGCCGGCGGCGCACTCGAGAAGATCGCTGAGCAGGTCGTTCAGATCAACGGCCTCATCCGCCAGATCTCGAGCTCGGCCTCCGAGCAGGCCGTCGGCCTGAAGGAGATCAACTCGGCCGTCAACCAGATGGACCAGGTGACCCAGCAGAACGCCGCCATGGTCGAAGAGACGACGGCCGCCGGCATGGCGCTCAACGAAGAGGCCCGGACGCTGAACGCGCTGGTTGCCCGCTTCCGCGTCGCCCAAGCCTCCGGTTCGTCGCAGCCCTCCTCGTCCGAGATGCTGCGTGGCACAGCCGAACGCATGCGTGCGGCCGAACGTCCGGCACCGGCTCCTGTCCGCGAGGCGCGACCGGCTCCGGCGGCAACCCCGGCACGCAGCAGCTACTCCGCCTCGACGCAGCGGGTACTCACCCAGACCTCAGGCGCCAACGCGCTTGCCCAGGACAATTGGGAAGAGTTCTGATCAACAGATCGAGAAAAAGAAACGGCGCCCTCGGGGCGCCGTTTTTGTTTGATGCGTGGCGATCTGGCGCGGGATCAGATGCGCGCCAACCGCTCGGTCAAAAGATCGAAGAAGCCCTGGTCGTCGACGAAGCGCATGACCTTGGCGTTGCGCGGCCGGCCAGTGACCTGCCACCAGTCGACAACCGTCATGCCCGCCGTCAGCGGCGACTTGGTTTCGATCTCGACGTTGCAATCGCGGCCGGTGAAAAGCTCGGGGCGCAGCAGATAGGCGATGACCGTCGGGTCGTGCAGCGGGCCGCCATCGGTGCCGTATTTCTCGATATCGAACCGCTCGAAGAATTCGAGCATCTCCGCCATGGCGATCGCCGGGCGGCTGCCGATGTCGCGGATCTTCTGCACCCGCGCCTTGTGGGTGAGCACGCGATGGGTGACGTCGAGCGGCATCATCACGATCGGAATGCCCGAGCGGAAGACGAAATCGGCGGCTTCCGGATCGACATAGATGTTGAACTCTGCCGCCGGCGTGATGTTGCCGCCTTCAAAGAAGCCGCCGCCCATCATCACCAGTTCCTTCACCCGCGGCGCGATCTCGGGCGCCTTCTGAAGCGCGAGCGCAATGTTGGTGAGCGGGCCGAGGGTGCAGAGCGTTACGGTGCCCTCTGCCTCGTTGCGCAGTGTTTCGACGATGAAGTCGACCGCGTGCTGTTCCTCGAGCTTCATCGTCGGCTCGTCGAGCGTCGGGCCGTCGAGGCCGGTCTTGCCGTGGACGTGCTCGGCGGTCACCAGCGGGCGGGCGATCGGCTTGTCGGCGCCGGAAAAGACCCGAACCTTCGGCCGGTCGCAGAGTTCGCAAAGAATGCGGGCGTTGCGGGCGGTCAGGGCCAACGGCACGTTGCCGGCTACCGTGGTGATGCCGAGCAGGTCGATCTCTTCCGGGCTTCCGAAAGCGAGCATGATTGCGGCGGCATCGTCCTGCCCGGGATCGGTGTCTATGATTATCTTTCTCGGCACGGGCACTCTCTCGTCCTCCCTGGATCACGTTTGGCTGGGCCTACCCGGCACAAAGCGCGATCGATTGCAATGCACCGGAGCGTGTACGGGGCCGCATGCGCCCTCCTCGCTTCGCTGTTGGATTCTGCGAGAGCGGACTATGATTTGCGTGCACGTCTGAGGCAAGCGGCTTGCACTCATTGCGCACAGCTACCATATTGCCGCGAGGATGCTGCTGGGCAGGTCCGAACAACGGTCGCTTGATCTCGCAAGGACTTGAGGAATGAGCCGAATTACGCCCTTTACGAGCCCGCTGCTGCTGGGTTTCGACACGATGGAAAAGACCCTTGAGCGTATCGCCAAGGGCAACGACGGATATCCGCCTTACAATATCGAACGCGTTCGCGGCGATGCGTCGACGGACGAGCCGGAAAGGCTGCGCATCACGCTTGCGGTGGCCGGCTTCTCCGAAGAGGACCTCGAGGTCACCACCGAAGAGAACCAGCTCGTCATTCGCGGCCGCCAGATCGACAATGGCGATCGTGATTACCTGCACCGCGGCATCGCCGCGCGCCAGTTCCAACGCACCTTCGTTCTGGCCGATGGCATGAAGGTTCTTGGCGCCGAGCTGCGCAACGGCCTGCTCTCGGTTGACCTCGTTCGTCCTGAGCCGGTGCGTATGGTAAAGAAAATTAACATTTCAGTCCCAGAGTAGGATAACCGGCGGGATTCTCCCCTGGCCGGCGACCACGGAGTATCACCATGGGACTGAAAGCCATCAGCTCGTCACTGTCGAAGAACGACCTCGCGCATCTGGGCGAAGGCGAAATCGGTTACATCCGGAAAATGCGTTCGGACGAAGTGTCGCGCTGCTTCCCGGAAGCACCCGAGATGGGACCGGGTATTGATCTCTGGGCGCTCTTCGGCGCCGACGGCACGCCGATCCTCCTGACCGACAACCGTTCCAGCACCTTCTTCAAGGCCGCCGAGGACGATCTGCGCACTGTCACACTGCACTGATCTTACGCCCGCCATTGGCGGTGGGCGCTGACCTATCGGGATGACGCAGCCGCTCCCTCGAGCCTGAAATTCCGGGCGGAAAATCGCTTCGCGCCCGTTCCTGGGATTGGTCTTCTCGTCCGCAATTCCAGACGGAAAGCCGCGTCGCACTTTTCCTGGAATTGAATTTAGAGCAACGCAATCCCGGACGGAAAACCGCTTCGCACTTTTCCTGGAATTGCTTTAGACGCGCCGGAAAGTGAGATAGGCGGAGCTCCGGCCTTCCCTGCGCGCCTTGGCCTCGTAGCGTGTGCTCGGCCATCCCTCGTAGGGCGTCAGCCAGTCGGCTGCCTTCTGCGCCGTCCATTCGAAGGCCGCATGATCGCGGCAATGCAACAGTGTCCAATTGACATAGGTGTCGATATCCGAGGCGAAGCAGAACACGCCGCCGGGCTTCAGCACGCGCGCAAAACGGTCGAGATTGACCTTGGAGACAAAGCGGCGCTTCCAGTGTTTACGCTTCGGCCACGGATCCGGATAAAGCAGGTCGATCTGGTCGACCGATGCGGCCGGCAGCCAATCGAGGACCTGGGTGGCGTCGTCGTCGTAGAGGCGAATGTTGCTGACGCCGCGATCCTCGATGTGACCGACGAGCTTGGCCATGGAATTGACGAAAGGTTCGACGCCGATGAAGCCGGTCGAGGGCGTTTCGGCGGCGCGGTGGATCAGGTGTTCGCCGCCGCCGAAGCCGATTTCCAGCCGGATTCGCCCGACATCCTGAGGAAACAGTGTCTTCAGCTCCGCCGGAGCAGCGCTCGACAGATCGAGCTTCAGCGTCGGCAGCACGGTTTCCAGATGCGCCGCCTGCCGCTCGCGCAACGGCTTGCCCTTGCGGCGGCCGAAGAAGGCCTCGGTTGCTCTGGCACGGCGCGGTTCGGTCATGTCGTTTGTCCCTTGGTCACGCTGATCCCGGATCAAGCCAACCCAAAATCAAAATGAACGAAGCGGGCGCTCCTTGCCGGAGCACCCGCCCTGAATTTCGCAAGCGCCTGATAGCAGGCCACTGCGCTATCTTCAATGCGCGGCTTTGTCGGCCACGCTGATCGCTCGCTTAGGCAGCGGCCCGGCCGTTGACGGCACTGCCCTGATCGATCGCCGCCTTCAGCGGCTTGACCAGGTCGAGCTTCTCCCAGGAGAAGGAACCGTCGCGGCCAGCCTTGCGGCCAAAGTGACCGTAAGCAGACGTCTTGGCATAGATCGGCTTGTTGAGATCCAGGTGACGACGGATACCCGACGGCGACAGATCCATCGTCTTGCGGATGGCCTGTTCGACCTGGTCTTCCGAGACCTTGCCGGTGCCATGCAGGTCGACATAGATCGACAGCGGCTGGGCAACGCCGATGGCGTAGGAGAGCTGGATCGTGCAACGGTCCGAAAGACCGGCAGCAACGACGTTCTTTGCCAGGTAGCGCGCGGCATAGGCAGCCGAACGGTCGACCTTGGTCGTGTCCTTGCCCGAGAAGGCGCCGCCACCGTGCGGTGCCGCACCGCCATAGGTATCCACGATGATCTTGCGGCCGGTCAGGCCGGCGTCGCCGTCCGGACCGCCGATGACGAACTTGCCGGTCGGGTTGATGTACCAGGTGCAATCGTCAGCGATCTTCAGATCGTCAAGCGCTTCGCGAATATAGGGCTCGACAACCGAGCGAACCTTGGTGGAATCCCAGGTGTCGTCGAGGTGCTGGGTCGACAGGACGATCGAGGTGACTTCCGCCGGCTTGCCGTCGACGTATCGTACGGTGACCTGGCTCTTGGCGTCCGGGCCGAGCTTGGCGACTTCGCCCTCGCCCTTCTTGCGGGCGGCGGCGAGCAGATTGAGGATGCGGTGCGAGTAGTAGATCGGGGCCGGCATGAGTTCGGCGGTTTCGCGGCAAGCGTAGCCGAACATGATGCCCTGGTCGCCAGCACCTTCTTCGCCCTGCTTGTCGGCGGCGCTGTCGACGCCCTGAGCGATATGGGCCGACTGGAAGTGCAGCAGCACGTCGATCTTCGCCGTCTTCCAGTGGAAGCCGTCCTGCTCGTAGCCGATCTCGCGGATCGCCTTGCGGGCGGCGGACTTGAACTTCGAGGGGTTGATGACGTCGTTGCCGTCCTTGTCCTTCTTCAGAAGGCTCGGCGGCAGGCGCACTTCGCCGGCAATGACGACGCGGTTGGTGGTCGCCAAGGTTTCGCAAGCGATGCGAACGCCCCATGGGTCGACACCGGTCTTGGCGGCCTCACGGTAGACCAGATCCACGATCTCGTCGGAGATACGGTCACACACCTTGTCCGGATGACCTTCGGCTACGGATTCACTCGTGAACAGGTAGTTTGCACGCATGCGGGAAGTCCCCTCAATGAAGAAAAGCGCTGGCATGGTGTTAGTGGTTTTGCGCCCGAAAAACAAGCGCACAACGACATAAATATATCTTTATATCACCACCGAAGCCAATCACTTTGGTGCGCCGGCGGAAAAGCGCGCATGAAAAAAGCGGCACAAGAGGCCGCTTTGTTTTCAAGTCCCGACGGGAACGTTGGAACTATTCGCTTTCCGCTTCCGCAGCGAGCGCCTTGACGAGATCGACGAGGCGGCGACGAACCTTCGGATCCGTGATCTTGACGAAGGCACGGTTGAGTTGCAGCCCCTCGGAAGACGAAAGGAAATCCACAACGTAGTTGGAACTGGAGGCTTCCGCCATGCCGGGCTGGCCGGAGGTGTCACCCGGCGCATCTTCGAAGAAGAAGGAAACCGGAACGTTCAGAATGCCCGAAATGTTCTGCAAGCGGCTCGCGCCGACGCGGTTCGTGCCCTTCTCGTACTTCTGAATCTGCTGAAAGGTGATCCCCAGACTTTCGCCGAGCTTCTCCTGGCTCATGCCAAGCATCGTGCGGCGAAGACGAATCCGACTACCGACATGGATGTCGATCGGGTTCGGCTTCTTTTTGTTTTCGATCATATCTGCGTTCCCAAACACGCTGTTTCGTTTGATCCACCGCCTCACACGGGAGCGCCGCTCACCGGGGCGACCGCCACGGTGATACGACAATGCCGCCACAACAAGGACGATGGTGCGGACCACTATGCAATTTTAGGGGTTTTAGGTCAATTCTTCCTAATATTAAAACCAACACGCGAAAACACTGCAACCAGAAGAAGGAACAGTGCACTCAGCCAGAAGATTCGGCTTCGCATAGCGTCGTCCAAAGGCGTAGGCATCTTTCCCGGCAGAAGTGTGTCGACCACTCCCCTATAATTGTAGGACAATCCTACCATTAAAACCCCACGTGCATCAACAATTGCTGATATACCGCTGTTGGCAGCGCGAATAAGGGGTGTTCCGGTCTCGACGGCGCGTAGTTGGGCCTGATGGAAATGCTGGCGCGGACCGGGCGTGTCTCCGAACCACGCGTCGTTGGTGATGTTGAGAATCGCGTCCGCACCACGCGCGGCGCCGCCGATTTCGTCGGGGAAGATCGCCTCGTAGCAGACCAGCGGATAGAGCGTCCTGCCACTCGGCAGGGTCAATAGCGAACGGCTCTTCGCCGCCGAAAAGCCACCTGGCATCGAGGCAGCAACGGAACTCAGGCCCCAGGAGGACAGCAACTCCTCAAAGGGTAGATACTCGCCAAACGGGACCAAATGCACCTTGTCGGCAGCACCGATGATCTGGCCGCGTCCGTCGATGACATAGATCGAGTTGTAGTAGCGCGGTGGCAGACCGGCGCCCGCATCCTCCGCGCGCACGGCGCCGGCGATCAGGATCTGATCGTCATCGAGCACCTCGGCGATCCGTGCCAGGGCGTCGGGATTGTCGGTGAGGATGAAGGGGATCGACGTTTCGGGCCAGACGACGATGTCCGGTCGCTTGCCGCCTTTTTCGGGGGCAGCGGTGGTGAGCGAGAGATGTTCCTCAAAGACGGCCGCCCGTTCGCGATCGTCGAGCTTCTTTGCCTGGTCGATCACCGGCTGGACGAGACGGACGGTCACCGGCGGCTCGGGCGAAGCCGGGGACGGCTGCGCAAGCCGATAGAAGCCGAAACCGACATGCGCCGCGAGGAGGACGAGGGCCGCCGACAGGCCGATCCGGCTCCCCCTGCCCGTGGCAAGGAGGGCGGGTGCCGCGAAAACGAAGACCGCCAGCATGTTGATGGTCGCAAGGTTGACCACGCTTGCGGACTGCATCATCAACGGCATCGGCATCGCCGCGTAACCGATGGCATTCCAGGGAAAGCCTGTGAAGAGGAAGCTGCGGAGCAGTTCGCAAAGGCCGAAGGCCAGCGCAAGCGCCGCGATCCGCCCCACCCCATCGGACCAGAATATCCGCGCGGCCAGCGTCGCAAGCGCATAGAAGAGCGCGAGAAAAGCCGGAAGACCGACGACGGCGAGCGGCAAGGCCCATGCGAATTCGTCGGCCTCCACCAGCAGTGCATTGCCGAGCCACCAGAGACCGCCGAGGAAGTAGCCGAAACCGAACCACCAGCCGATCACTGCCGCCGGCCAGAGCCGCCTGACGATGCCGCCATCCGGATTTCCGCTCGCGCCGTCGAGCAGCCAGACGAGGATGGGGAAGGAGACGAAGGCGAAGGCGAAAATGCCGAAGGGCGGCTGGGCCAGAACGGTGATTAGCCCAGCGAAGAACGCGAGCAATACCCTCGGGAACCCGGACAGAAGCATCACCCTGCCAGCCAGTCTTACCATGCAGCCTCCAGTCGATCCCGGCCGCTAGCCACGGCGCCGGAGCGAAACAACCACCGAATCAATCGGCGCCAGTCTTCCAAAAAACGGGCTGTTTGTCCCCTTCAGGAGGGGAATTGGCTGCGGAAGGCATGTCCTTCCGTCAGGTCAGCGATCCGCTGCAATCCGTCCCGGTCCTCTTTCAAACCGGGAGACGTGGAGCGGATGGCAGGAGATACGCCCCCGCGCGCACGAAGAAACGCGCGGGGCGGAGCGATTATTGCTCGTCGGCTGCCGCGGAGGGGGCAGCCCCATTGGTACGATTGACGGGAACTGTCTCCGGAGCGATTTCGCCCTCCGGTCGCGACACGCGGCGGCGAGCTGGCGGACGCTTGCGCATGATGCGAACGCGTTTCACGCGGCGCGGGTCAGCGTCGAGGATCTGGAACTCGAACCCCGGAATGGCCTGCACGACTTCACCGCGCACCGGAATGCGGCCAAGCGAAGCGAAGATCAGGCCGCCGAGTGTGTCGACGTCCTCGAGCTGCTCGCGCACATCGAAGTCGGGACCGATCGCTGCGGCGATTTCTTCCAGTTCGACGCGGGCGTCGGCGACGAAAACGTCGTCCGACGTGCGGGCGAACATCACTTCGTCGTCGTCGTGTTCGTCTTCGATATCGCCGACGACCATCTCGACGATGTCCTCGAGCGAGACGAGACCATCGGTTCCGCCATATTCATCGATGACGAGCGCCATCTGGATGCGGGCGGCCTGCATGCGCTGCATCAGGTCGGACGCCAGCATCGACGGCGGCACGAACAGCAGCTGGCGGACGATACCCGCTTCTTCCAGCGACTTGCCGAGATCGACGCGAGAGAGGTCGAAGCTCGCCTTCGGCGAACGGGGCGTTTTCTCGGTCTTTTCGCCGGTAGCCGTCGCGGCAGCGGGCGCCTTGCCGTTGCGGCGACGGTTGCGGGCCTGCTTGGTAACGTAGGAAAGCAGGTCGCGGATGTGCACCATGCCTCGGGGATCATCGAGGCCTTCGTTATAGACCGGCATGCGCGAGCGGCCCGACTCCTCGAAGATCACCATCAGTTCGCCGATGGTGATGCTCTGGTCGACCGCTTCGATGTCGGCACGCGGGACCATGACGTCCTCGACCCTGATCTCGCGGAAACGCAGAATGTTGTTGAGCATCGCCCGTTCGCCGGGCGAGAAGGCCGTGTTACTGTCGGCATCCGTCTGGAGTGCGTCGGCGAGATCTTCGCGCAAGCTCGACGGGCTTGCGCCGCGCAGCAGGCGCGCGGCCCGGCTCCAGAAAGTTGAAGTGGATTTCGTGCCCTCGTGTCGAGTGGCGGTGCTACTACTGCCCGCCTCCGCCTCTCCGGAGGCCTCTGCCTCCTCGGTCGTCAGCGCGACAGGCTGTGTTTTGTAATCGCTCATCGGTCCAAACTGTTAATCCGGGGTACGATCCCCGTAGGGGTCAGATAAGCCAAGACGCGCCAAAATGCGAGTCTCCAGGCTTTCCATTCTTTCGGCTTCGTCATCTGCCATATGATCATAACCGAAAAGATGCAGGAATCCATGCACGAGAAGATGCGTCAGGTGCGCATCGAAAGACTTCTCGAGTTCCACGGCTTCGCGCTCGAGCGTTTCGCGGGCGACGATGATGTCGCCCAGCATCGGCCCCGGCATCGCGCCCGGCGTCACCGGGAAGGCGGGAAAGGACAGCACATTGGTCGGCTTGTCCTGATTGCGCCATTCGGCGTTGATCGTCCGAATGGAAGCGTCGTCCGTGAAGACCAGCGACAGTTCGGGCTGCATCTTCGGGAACGGCTGGCCCTCTTCCGCCGCGAGGAAGGCGGCTGCGGCTTCCAGCACTGGTGAAGAAAATGCGAGAAGCGTCTCTTCGTCGGGCCAATCGCCCTCTTCGACGCTGATCTGGATATCCAATGCGGTCATGATCGCGACGACCGCCGATCAGCGGTCGCCCTGCTCGCTTTCATCGTGCACGGCCGTCTGGGCCTCGTAGGCCCTGACGATGCGCGCCACCATCGGATGGCGAACGACGTCGACGTCCTTGAAGCGAACCACGGAAACGCCCTCGACACCTCTGAGGATCTGTAGAGCCTCGACCAGACCCGACTTGACGCCGCGCGGCAGGTCGACCTGGCTCGGATCGCCGGTGACGATCATGCGACCGTTTTCGCCGAGGCGGGTCAGAAACATCTTCATCTGCATCGATGTGGTGTTCTGCGCCTCGTCGAGGATGACGGCGGCATTGGCGAGCGTGCGGCCTCGCATGAAGGCGAGCGGCGCGATTTCAATGACGCCGGCGGTGATGGCGCGTTCGACCTTGTCGCCCGGCATCATGTCATAGAGCGCATCGTAGAGCGGGCGGAGATAGGGATCGACCTTCTCCTTCATGTCGCCGGGCAGGAAGCCCAGGCGCTCGCCCGCTTCCACGGCAGGACGCGAGAGCACGATACGATCGACGGCGCCGCGCTCCAGAAGCTGTGCGGCATGGGCGACGGCAAGATAGGTCTTGCCGGTACCGGCGGGGCCCACGCCGAAGACGAGCTCGGAACGCTCCAGCGCACGGATATAGGCATCCTGCGTCGGTGTGCGCGCCGCGATGGTCTTCTTGCGCGTCGAAATCTGCGCCATCGTCAATTTGGCTTTACGCTCCATGGTCGGCAATTGTAGCTGATCGTCGGCGGCAACCGCCATACGGATCGCGCCCTCGACGTCAGAGGCATCGATCGATGCGCCGCTCTGCAATCGTCCGTAGAGATAATCGAGAGCGCGGCGCGCCTGATTGGTGGCAACGATGTCACCGGATATGGCGACGGAATTGCCCCGCGGCCGGGCGTCGATGCGCAGGCGCTCTTCAAGTAGCTTCAAGTTCTGGTCGAACTGGCCGAAGAGTTCGCTGGCGAACCGATTGTTCTCGAATGTCAGCACGAAGTGATTGGCGTCTGTCGCAGAGGTTTTCGACTGGCGCGATGATGAAGAGATCAATTCGTGTCCGTTCAAGCGGTTCAGGCTCCTTGTTGTCGGTCCTTACCCGATCATCTCTGCAAACAGGCTGTTCGGCCCGGCCTTGATGATTCGCACCTTTATAATGTCACCGATTTGCGATGCTTTTGCATCAACATTCACGGGCTGCAGCCACGGAGAACGCCCGACGAGCTGGCCCGGCATGCGCCCTTGCTTCTCCAAAAGCAGGTCGATTTCGCGACCGACGCAGGATTCGGCGAAGGCGCGCTGCTGCGAAAACAGCAAAGCCTGCAATTTTTCCAAGCGCTTGGCTTTCACCTCCTCGGGAACCTGGTCGCCAAGCTCGGCGCCGGGCGTGCCGGGACGCGTCGAATATTTGAACGAAAATGCCTGTGCATAACCCACGGCTTCGACGAGCCGCATGGTGTCTTCAAAGTCCTCGTCGGTCTCGCCGGGGAAGCCGACGATGAAATCGCCCGATAGCGCGAGGTCCGGCTGGACCCCACGGATGCGCTCGATCAGCGCCAGATATTCGGCCGCCGTGTGCCTCCGGTTCATCGCCTTCAGGATGCGGTCGGAGCCGGACTGCACCGGCAGGTGCAGGTAAGGCATCAGCTTTTCCATCGAGCGATGCGCCTCGATCAGGCTGTCGTCCATGTCGCGCGGGTGGCTGGTGGTGTAGCGCAGCCGGGCGAGCCCCTCGATTTCGCCGAGACGCGTGAGCAGGTCGCCGAGGCCCCATTCGCGGCCATCGGGGCCGACGCCGTGCCAGGCGTTGACGTTCTGGCCGAGCAAAGTGATTTCGCGGACGCCGCCATCGACCAGCTTTTCCGCTTCCGAGACGATCTGTGCCACCGGGCGGGAAACTTCGGATCCGCGCGTATAGGGCACGACGCAGAAGGTGCAGAACTTGTCGCAGCCTTCCTGCACCGTGAGGAAGGCGGTGACGCCGCGGGCGCGGGTCTTTGCCTTGTCGGGCGCCGGCAGGTGCTCGAACTTGTCCTCGACGGCATAGTCCGTCTGGACGACGCGCTCACCGTTGCGGGCCCGCTTCAGCGCTTCCGGCAGGCGATGATAGGTGGTCGGGCCGATCACCAGATCGACGGCCGGCGCGCGCCGGAGGATCTCGTCGCCTTCGGCCTGCGCCACGCAGCCGGCGACGCCGATCACCATCTCGCGGCCTTCCTTGGCCTTCGCCTTCTTCAGGTCGCGCAGGCGGCCGAGCTCGGAATAGACCTTCTCCGCCGCCTTCTCGCGAATGTGACAGGTATTGAGGAGCACGAAGTCAGCATCCTCGAGCACATCAGTCGAGACATAGCCATCACGCGACAAGGCATCCGACATGCGGTCGGAATCGTAGACGTTCATCTGGCAGCCGTAGGTCTTGACGAAGACCTTGCGGGCCGGTGCGCGCTCTTCGCCCGTCACGGGCGTTGTCGACAGAAGGGCTGTTTCCTGGGTCATGCCGGGTTCTTTAGTGCAAAGCGGTCTGAAGTTGAAGTATTTTCGGCATGGCCGCCGTTGCCGAAAGGGTTTCAGGCCCTTCCGCGCAAACGATCCGACAACATGCTGCGGATGCGCTGCTCGACCTTCCGGCTTACTTCCTTGCGATTGGTGTGCCGGTCGTAGTCGATGGCCTCACCGAAATCGACGTCGACCTCGATCGCACCCTCGCGCAGGATCCCGAGCAGATGCGGGACCAGTTCGGTATCGCCCGGCCAGGCGGCGATCGGCCGGTTGAAGCGGCCCATCGGCATGCCGTGGATGCCCGTATAGGAGATGGCGACTGGCTGCACGTGCACGAGCCCGGTCGGCGAATGCGGCACGGCGGAAGCCGCAGCACCGAAGAGCGACGTCTTGATCTCCAGCAGACGGTTGCCGTCGGACGTCGTTCCCTCCGGAAAGAGTACGACGATCTCGCCCGCCGCCATGCGCTCGCCGATTTCGTTCACCTGCTTGCCGGTCGAGCGCTTCTGCTCGCGCTCGACGAAGATCGACGCCTGCAGCCGGGCAAGGACGCCAAAGACCGGCCAGCCCTTCACCTCGGACTTGGCGACGAAGACGACATCGGCGACCGAAGACAGCACCAGAACGTCTTTCCAGGAGGCATGGTTGGCGCAGATGAGCAACGGCCGGCGGCGCTCCGCCTCGCCATGGACCCGCACCTTGATGCCGAGCAGGTAGCAGGCGAGCCGGTGCCAGTATCGCGGCAAACGGCGACGCAGTTTCAGGTTTAGCCAGAGGCAGACGATCTGGATCGGCATCAGGACGAGCGAAACCAGCGCCAGAAGCGCTGCGAAGATCGCTATCCGTAGCCAATTGATCATCCGGGAAAAGAGTTCCTGCGCGACCTTGGATCACGATGGTCCTGGGTCGAATCCACCCGAAATCATGACGTGATCGACACCAAAAAAGTAGAGCAGGATGCGGGCGGAATACCGCATACACTTGTCCTCATCGCGCTCTTATGCGCTTGGGACTAGCGAAGATCGAGGCGCATGACAAGCGCGGCGGTCCGCTGGCCGGCCTTGTCCTGGTAATAGGCACGGCGTTCGCCGACCTTGTTGAAGCCGAGCTTACGGTAAAGCCCGATCGCCGCCTGATTGGTCTCGTCCACTTCGAGGAACAACGCCTCGGAGCCCTTGACCAGCGCCTCGCGCATCGCCGCCTGCATCAGCCGCCAGCCAAGGCCGGAGCGTGCATAGCGCGGCTCGACACCGATCGTCAGGATTTCGGCCTCGCCGGCGACGGCGCGCGACAGGACGAAACCGCCGAAGGCCGGGCGAAAGCTGCCATTGGTCTGCCGGGCGACAAAGCCGAACACCGTCTCCTGCACGAGCAGCGCGTGAATTTCTCCATCGCTCCAGGGGGAAGCGAACCGTTGGCGATGCAGCGCTGCCGCAGCCAGCAGATCGGCTTCCTCCAGCGGGAAGATGTCGAATTCGGTGCGGCGGGTGAAGTAGTCGGTAAAGCTCATCTCGGTCTACGCTCGGGCAATCGCAAAGCCCGCCTGCGGCTTGGCGTCGGGGCCTCTGAGATATAGCGGTCGCGGCTTGGCCGAGGCTGGATCGGCAGCGGCGCCGAGCGTGGCGACGAAGGCAATATCGATGAATTCGGGGGCCTTGGCATCTGCATCCGGGCCAACGAGATGGGCGCCGGAACCGCCGATGACGCCATCGAAACCCGAGAAACGCTCGCGCGCACCTTCGACGGAGAGCGCTTCTGGCTCACTTGCGGCGGCACCGGTCGCGTCGAAAGCCTGGACATAGACTTCGTCCCGCTTGGCATCGATGGCGACGAGAACTTCCCTGCCCGGCGCCGCGGCGCGGATGCCTTCAGCCAGGACCGCGAGCGTCGAGACGCCGACAGCGGATTTGCCGAGCGCCAGCGCCAGACCACGGGCAGTGGCCACGCCGACGCGAATGCCGGTGAACGAGCCAGGGCCGACGGTGACCGCGATGCGGTCGATGTCGGCAAGCGATCGGCCGGCCACGGCCAGCGCCTCGTCGACGAATTCCATCAGCCGCTCAGCATGACCTTTGCCGAGATCGGCGCCGGAGCGCCCGAGCACAACGGCGGTTTCGCTGTCGTAGACGGCAGCGGAGCAGCCCGAGCCGGACGTGTCGATCGCAAGTACAATCATTTCAACGCTGGATCTTTCAGACGCCACAAGCCGCAAAGCCGGCGGGGCTTTGCGGCAAAATCGATACTACTCGGCTGGGTCGGAATGCGGACGGAAATCCGCGCATCCTTTCCCGCATCTCACCTAGCTCAGACGCCGGACGGCGTCCGATGTCAGACGGCCTCGACGGCTTCCACCTCGGGAACGAAATGGCGCAGCAGGTTCTGCACGCCATGCTTCAGCGTCGCGGTGGACGACGGGCAACCGGAGCAGGCACCCTTCATGTTGAGGAAAACTGTCCCGTCCTTGAAGCCGCGGAAGGTGATGTCGCCACCGTCCTGAGCAACGGCCGGGCGCACGCGGGTTTCCAGGAGTTCCTTGATCGTGGCAACGATCGTCTCGTCTCCCTCGTCGAAAAACTCGTCTTCCTGGTCCGACTGCTCGGCGCGACCGCTGCCGGCCATGATCTGCTGGCCCGACATGAAATGTTCCATGATCGAACCAAGAATCGCCGGCTTCAGGTGCTGCCATTCCTGGCCTTCCTTGCTGACGGTGATGAAATCATAGCCGAAATAGACGCCGGTGACGCCCGGGATCGAAAACAGCCGTGCCGCCAGCGGCGAGCCGGCGCGCGCTTCTTCCTCGTCACGGAACTCGGCAGTGCCGTTTTCCATAACAACCTTGCCCGGCAAAAACTTCAGCGTGGCCGGGTTCGGCGTGGCTTCGGTCTGAATGAACATGTCTGTCTCCGTTTCGCCGGGAGCGACATTCGCCCAGCTCTTTAGAATAGTTCAAAAGAATATAGGAGGATGGCTCCATGGTCGCAAGAGCGCATGAAGCGGGATCAGCAAAAGTGTACGCGGTTTTCCGCCGCATCCCGCATGCCCGTGAAAACCGATACCGATCAGCTGAGCGCGTCGATCTCCTCGTCCGTCAAGGCATCGGGGATGACCGTGACGGGGATCGGGAAGGCCGCTGCTTTGCCGGCGATCGACGACACCAGGGGGCCCGGGCCCTCTTTTGCCGATCCGGCGGCCAGCACCAGAATGGCAATGTCGCGATCCTCCTCGATCGCCGCATGGATCTGCTCGGTAGCAGTCCCCTCGCGGATTACGATCTCGGGTTCGATGCCGATCCGCTCGCGGACGGCCTGGGCCACCTTGGCGAGAGTCGCCTCGGCTTCCTCGCGCGCTTCCGCACGCATGATTTCCTCGACCCCCAGCCATTGCTGGAAGTCGCCATCGGCGATCACATAGAGCAGGACGAGACCGCCATTCGAATTCTTGGCGCGCATGCCCGCATAGTGCACGGCGCGCCCGCATTCCGGGGTATCGTCAATCACCGCCATGAATTTGCGGCGGTGACCTTCAAGTCGAGAGAGTCGGGTCGAGACCATAGGGTGAACATTACATCCCGGGCGAGCCGCCGCAAGCTCTCATTTTCGCCTTTTTGGAGCGTGACCACGAAAGCGAGGGCGGCTTTGCGCCCGCGCCCCGCTCGTCGTGAACTGGGGCGCGGAGACCCTATTTTTCCGGTTTACTGCAGAAAGCCGATGATCTCGCGAACTTCGCGCATCGTCTTTTCGGCCCGTGCACGCGCGCGCTCGCCGCCATCCCTGAGGATCGCGTCGATGTGCGCTGTGTCGCCCATCAGGCGGCGCATTTCGGTGGTGATCGGCGACAGGACCTCGACCGCGAGGTCGACGAGCGCCGGCTTGAACACCGAGAACTGCTGCCCGCCGAATTCGGCCAACACCTGCTCCTTGGTCTTGTCCGACAGCGCCGCGTAGATGCCCACGAGGTTTTCCGCTTCCGGGCGCCCCTTCAAACCATCCACTTCGCTCGGAAGCGCGTCCGGATCGGTCTTGGCCTTGCGAATCTTCTTCGAGATCGTTTCGGCGTCGTCCATCAGGTTGACGCGCGAAAGGTCGGACGGGTCGGATTTCGACATCTTCTTGGTGCCGTCGCGCAGCGACATGACACGCGGAGTCGCGCCGCCGATCAGCGGCTCGACCGGCGGGAAGTAGGCATGGATCGGCTCTTCGCCGACGACCATGTCGACACCGTAGCCGGCGCTGCGGATATGCTCCATGAAGTCGATGTTGAACTTCTGGGCGATATCGCGCGTCAGTTCCAGGTGCTGCTTCTGGTCGTCGCCGACCGGAACGTGGGTCGCACGATAGACGAGGATGTCAGCCGCCATCAGGCTCGGATAGGCAAGCAGACCAAGCGAGGCGTTCTCGCGGTCCTTGCCGGCCTTGTCCTTGAACTGCGTCATGCGGTTCATCCAGCCGATGCGGGCGACGCAGTTGAAGATCCAGGCGAGTTCGGCGTGCTGCGGCACCGCGGACTGATTGAAAACGATATGCTTCTTCGGATCGATGCCCGAAGCGATGAAGGCGGCGGCGATCGAGCGGATCTGCCCCTTCAGGTCCTCATGCACGAGCTGCGCCGTGATCGAATGCAGGTCGACGACGCAGTAGATGCAATCGTTGTTTTCCTGCAGCGCCACGAACTTGCGGATCGCGCCGAGATAATTACCGAGATGGAGATTGCCCGTCGGCTGAACGCCGGAGAATACGAGCGGCTTGAATTCGTTCATGTCGTCCTCAATAGGCTGGTGGAGGGCCCCAGGGCCTTTGTCGCCCATGTTGCTAACGGCATGGCTTATGCACGCAGGATGAGAGGCAATCAAGGGGCCCGGAGAAGCCCCATCACGCCGCCGGTTGCAGCAGATCCCACTGGTTGCCGAACGGGTCGCTGAAGACGGCAACGACGCCGTAGGGTTCGTGCCGCGGCGCCTCCAGAAAGACGACGCCGGCGGCCAGCATCGCTGCGTGGTCGCGGGCAAAATCGTCGGTGAAGAGGAAGAAGCCGACGCGACCACCGGTCTGGTTGCCGATCGCCGCCTGCTGACGTTCGCCGTCGGCCTTGGCGAGCAGCAGCGAAGTCTCGACCGCGCCCTTCGGACGAACGACGACCCAACGCTTGCTGTCGTCGAGCCTGGTATCTTCAACGAGGTCGAAGCCGAGCTTGCCGCAATAGAATCCAATGCCGGCATCGTAGTCCGGAACGACCAAGGCGACGCGTGCGATCGTCTGGCGCATCAGTCGCTTGCCTCCGATGCAGCGACGGCCTCTGCCGGTGCTGCCGTCTTGCGCTTGACGCTGCGGCGGATCATGCCGAGGCTGGCACCGCCAAGGCCAAAGGCGAGCGCGAAGTAGACCACCATCGCTGCCGAGACCAGACCGAAGAGGGTTGCTGCCCGCGTCACGAGCGGCGCGGCGGAGGAGAGTTCGAAGGCGAACCAGTCGATCGCGAAATAGAGCGTGGCGGCCATGCCGGCGGCCGCGATGACGAGGCGCGGAATGCGGGTCAACAACGGGATATCCCTGCCCCAATGACCGCGCCAGACGAGCGTTGCAAACAGCAGGACCGCATTGACCCAGCCGGCGACGATCTCGGCGGTGGCTATGCCGCTGGCACCGAGCCGCGGAAACAGGGTGAGCGCCAGCGACACGTTCACGACGACGGAGATGGCAGCGAAGATCATCGGCGTGCGCGTATCCTCTCGCGCGAAGAAGCCGGGAATGAAGGCTTTGATCAGCACGAACGCCGGCAGGCCGAGACCGTAGATCGCCAGGATATGGCCGACGATGATGGTCGATTCCGGCGCAAACTTGCCGCGCTCGAAGAGCAGCCGGACGATCGGCTCGGACATGACCAGCAGCGCGGCCGCGGCCGGCAACGTCAGGAACAGCGTGAACTCGACGGAGCGGTTCTGCAGGTTCGACGCCTCGTTGAGATTGCCGGAGCGAAGGGCACGAGCGAGTTCCGGCAGCAGTACGGTCGCCACGGCGATGCCGACCACACCCAGCGGCAACTGGTAGATGCGATCCGCATAGACCAGCGACGAGACCGCGCCTTCGCTGCTCGAGGCGATGTTGGTGTTGATCAGGAGGTTGATCTGGGTGATGCCGCCGGTAATTGCCGCCGGCAGGGCCAGCACCAGCAGGCGCTTGACGCTGGCGGTCATCTTCGGCCGGCGAAGGCCGATCTTGATGCCGGCGTCGCGCACGGCGATCCAGACGATCGCCAGCTGCACCAGACCGGCCGCCATGACGCCCCAGGAAAGCGCGTAGCCGACGGCCACCGGATCCTGACCCGCATACCAGGCATAGGCCAGCACCCCGATCAGGATGACATTGAGAAAGACGGGCGCAATCGCTGCTGCGAAGAAGCGATGCAGCGAGTTCAGCATGCCGCCCATCATCGCCGCCAGCGACATGCAGGCGAGATAGGGGAACATGATGCCGGCAAACATGATCGTATTGCCGAGCTTTTCCGGATCATCGGCGAAGCCGGGAGCGATCAGTTTGCTGACGATGAAGGGCATCGTCAGTTCCATTGCGATCGTCAGAAAGAGCAGAACGGTGAAGAGGACACCGAAGACTTCCTCGGAAAAGCGTCGCGCGCCCTCCATGCCGTTCGCCTCGATCTCCTTGGCAAAGAGCGGCACGAAGGCGGAGTTGAAAGCCCCTTCGGCAAACAGCCGGCGGAAGGTGTTCGGCAGGCGGAAGGCCGTGTTGAAGGCGTCGGCGACCGGCCCGGTGCCGAGCGCTGCCGCCATGAAGGTTTCGCGGATGAAGCCGAACAGGCGGCTTCCAAGGGTCGCGCCGCCGACGGTTGCAAATTTCTTGACCAGACTCATGTTTCGGCTTTTGTCGTTCTTTGAGCGGAGGAGATGCCCGGTGGCGGCGCGATGATGCCGGAGGGCATGCGGTCGCGGGCTTCGTCACCCTCGCCGGCCATGACGGCCTTGAGGCGGGCGGCAATGTTCATCTGTCGGTTTTCGCTCGTTACCTTCTGGCCGACGAGATCGGTGACATAGAAGGTATCGATCACCTTCTCGCCGAAGGTGGTGATGTGGGCCGAGGCAATATCGAGCGAGAGATCGGACAACACCGCGGTGATCTCGGACAGGAGGCCCGGACGGTCGAGACCCTCGACCTCGATCACCGTGAACTTGTTCGACAGCGTGTTGCTGATCGTCACTTCCGGCGTCACTGTGAAGGCGCGGGTGCGCTTCTTCACCTTCGTTCGGCTGGCGATGACTTCCGGCAGGCGCTTGCGGCCGGCAAGCACGTCCTCGATCAGCTTGCCGATGCTGGCAGCGCGCCGCATCTCGTCTCCATCCACCGCGAACTCGCGGTTGATCAGGATCGTATCCAGCGCGCGGCCATCCGAGGTCGTGAAGATCTGCGCGTCGACGATGTTGGCGCCGGCGGCCGCGCAGGCGCCGGCAATCACGGTCAGCAGGCGCGGATGGTCGGGCGAAAGCACGGTGATTTCGGTGATCGCATGGAACTGGTGCGTGCGCACCATGGTCGCCAGCGCCTGGTCGGCGGCATCGGCCTCACGGATGAAGCGCGCATGGCGCACCTGATCTTCGAGCGCGACCGTCAGCAGATAGGGCTGATAGTGCAGGCGCACATAGGCCTCGCGCTCTTTTTCGGACCAGTCCGTCAGTGCGTCGCCAAGCATGGTAGCGGCGTGCGCCGCGCGCTCCTTGCGCGACAGTTCCGAGAAGCCGCCCGACAGCAGCAGTTCGGTTTCGTAGTAGAGCGTGCGCAGCAGCTGACCTTTCCAGCCGTTCCACACGCCCGGGCCGACGGCGCGGATATCGCAGACCGTCAGCACCAGGAGCATCTTCAGCCGGTCGAGCGATTGCACCCGTTCGGCAAAGTCGACGATGGTCTTGCGGTCGTTGAGGTCGCGCGTCTGGGCAACCATCGACATCGTCAGATGTTCCTCGATCAGCCAGGCGACGAGTTCGGTCTGCTTCGGCGAAAGTCCGAAGCGCGGGCAGAGCCGGCGGGCCACCTTGGCGCCGGCGGTCGAATGATCCTCCGGCCGGCCCTTGGCGATGTCGTGCAGAAGCACGGCCACATAGAGCGCCTCGCGATCCTCGATCCCGGGCATCAGCTTGGCGACCAGCGGATGGGCTTCTTCCTCGATGCCGCCCTCGATGCGCGAGAGAACGTCGACGGTGCGCAACAGGTGCTCGTCGACCGTGTAGTGATGATACATGTTGAACTGCATCATCGAGACGATCTTGCCGAAATCCGGGATGAAGCGGCCAAGCACGCCCGCCTCGTTCATGCGCCTGAGGATCAGTTCCGGCTTGCGGCGCGAGGTGAGGATCGACAGGAACAGGCGGTTCGCCTCGTCGTTCTCGCGCAGGTGCGGCGTGATCAAGCTCAGCGAGCGGGTAACCTGGCGCAAAGCTGCCGGATGGAACTCGAGCCCGTTGATGTCGGCGATATGGAAGAAGCGCAGAAGGTTGACCGGATCGCGCTTGAAGATATCCGGGCTGGCGAGCGCAATGCGGCCGCCGTCGTCGACGAAATCGAGCGTCCCGGCGATCTTGCGGCTGCGGTGGGTGAAGCGGCCGATGATGCCGGAAATGCCGGGCGCATCCTTCGCCTGCTGATCTTCGAGCGCAGCACAGAAGATGCGCGTCAGGTCGCCGACGTCCTTCGCCACCAGGAAGTAGTGCTTCATGAAGCGTTCGACGGCGGAGAGGCCGGGGTGATCGTGATAGCCGAGCGCTTCGGCGATCTCACGCTGGATGTCAAAGGAAAGCCGCTCTTCCGCCTTGCCGGTCAGGAAATGCATGTGGCAGCGCACCGCCCAGAGGAAGTCCTCGGCCTTCTGGAAGAGCTTGTATTCCTGCCGTGAGAGAACGCCGAGCTTGACGAGGTCGGCCGTATCCTTGAGCCGGTAGAAATACTTGGCGATCCAGAACAGCGTGTGCAGGTCGCGAAGACCGCCCTTGCCTTCCTTGACGTTCGGCTCGACGAGATAACGCGTATCGCCCGCCTTGCGGTGGCGCTCGTCGCGTTCGGCCAGCTTGGCGGCGATGAAATCGGGGCCGGTGTTGCGCACGATCTCATGGTCGAAACGGGTTTCGAGCTCGGCGCTCAGCGTCTCGGAGCCGCAGATGTAGCGCGTTTCGAGAATGGCCGTACGGATCGTCATGTCGGCGCGCGAAAGACGAATGCACTCGTCGATAGTGCGGGTGGCGTGGCCGACCTTGAAGCCCAGATCCCAGAGGATATAGAGCATGAACTCGATCGCCGGCTCCGCCCAGACGGCCTTCTTGACCGGCAGCAGGAACAGAAGGTCGATGTCCGAGCCCGGCGCCAGCGTGCCGCGACCATAACCGCCGACCGCGGCGACCGCAATGCGGGAGGCCGGCGGCGCATTGGCGGCGTCGAAGATCTCGTTCAGCACGAAATCGTGCAGCACGGTGATCAGCTGATCCTGCAGCCAGGAAATGCGCTCGGCGCAGAGAATGCCGGCGCCGTCGGCGTTGAACAGCTCGCGCGCCTTGGCGCGGCCGGCGACATTCGCCTGCTTGAAGGCGGCCAGCAGTGCCTGGCGCATCGGATCTCGCTGTTCGGCATGGGCCGAAGCGATGAAGTCGCACTTCGCCCGCAGCGCTGCGACGTCGAGGATCTCGGGGAAAGATATTTCGTGTCTGCCCATGAAGTGCCGAGGGGCGTCCTGTCCGACTGGTTGCGTGGTCGCTCGCGATCAAGCGCTCCTGCATGATCCTTGCGACCGAGGCCGAATAAAGACCACACAGAATTTCGATCGCCGCGCCGGCAAAGGCGCGCGGCGCTGTATAGCCTTTTTACCGACAGCTGCACAGGAAAAAGGCGCGCGCCGCCTCAGCCTGTTTTAACGGCTGGCGGGATGCGGGCGGAAAGAGCCGCACACGGCTTTCCTCATCCCGGCTTGGCGGCGCTCAGTTCCTTCTTCAGCGCATAGAGCGCATCGAGCGCTTCGCGCGGCGTCATGTCGTCGGGGTTGAGCGCCTTCAACGCGTCCTCGACCTTGGACGGACCGGCGGCCTTCACCTCTTCGCGGCGGATCGCCACCTGGAAGAGCGGCAGGTCGTCGATCAGCTGGCTCGCGGGGTTCTTGCGGTCGGCATCCTCGAGCTTGGCGAGCACGTCCTTGGCGCGCGCCACGACGGAAGCCGGCAGGCCGGCAAGGCGGGCGACCTGAATGCCGTAGGAGCGGTCGGCAGCGCCAGGCCCGACCTCGTGCAGGAAGATCACGTCGCCGTGCCACTCCTTGACGCGCATGGTCGCGTTGGAAAGCCGCGCGAGTTTTTCCGAAAGCACGGTCAGCTCATGGAAGTGGGTGGCGAAGAGGCCGCGGCAGCGGTTCGCCTCGTGCAGGTGTTCGACAGCCGCCCAGGCGATCGACAGACCGTCGAAGGTGGCGGTGCCACGGCCGATCTCGTCGAGGATCACCAGCGAACGGTCAGTGGCCTGGTTGAGGATCGCCGCCGTCTCGACCATCTCGACCATGAAGGTCGAGCGGCCGCGCGCCAGATCGTCGGAGGCGCCGACGCGGGAGAACAGGCGGTCGACGATCCCGATATGGGCGCTCGCGGCAGGGACGAAGGTGCCCATCTGCGCCATGATCGCGATCAGCGCGTTCTGGCGCAGAAAGGTCGATTTACCGCCCATGTTGGGACCGGTGAGCAGCCAGATCGCGCCACCCTCCTCGCCCTCCGGTGGCGAGAGATCACAGCCGTTGGCGACGAAGGCATTGGCTGCCTGGCGCTTCAGCGCCTGCTCGACCACAGGGTGACGGCCGCCGTCGATTGCGAACATGCGCGAGCGGTCGACAGTGGGACGAGCATAGGCCTGCTCCTCGGCAAGCACAGCGAGACCGACCGACACATCGACGGTCGCAAGCGCCAAGGCAGCAGCCTTGAGCGTCTCGGCGGCAGCGACGACCTCTGATGTCATCTGATCGAAGGCCTCGAGCTCGATCGAAAGCGCCCGGTCGGCGGCATTGGCGATCTTGCTTTCAAGCTCGGCCAGTTCCGTCGTGGTGAAGCGCATGGCATTCGCCATCGTCTGGCGATGGATGAAGCGGGCACGTCCGGCATCCGTATCGGTCATCGAGCCCGCATTGCCGGCCGTCACCTCGATGAAGTAGCCGAGCACGTTGTTGTGCTTGATCTTCAGCGACTTAATGCCGGTCTCTTCGGAATATTGCAGCTGCAGCCCGGCGATCACCCGGCGCGACTGGTCGCGCAGCCCCCGGACTTCGTCGAGTTCGGCATTGGCGCCTTCGCAGACGAAACCGCCGTCACGCTTCAGAAGCGGCAGCTCTTCGCCAAGCGTTGCGTCGAGCAGACCGAGCAGGCCGGCGGGCAGTGCATCGATCGCGGCGCGTGCTTCCTTCAGCTCATCAGACAGCGTGCCCGCGGCCATCAAACGCGAAATCGACGCGGACGCATGCAGGCCCGCCTGAATGGCACCGAGGTCACGCGGACCGCCGCGGCCAAGCGCCAACCGCGACAAGGCGCGCGGCATGTCCGGCGCACGCCTGAGCGCATCGCGCAGGTCGCCGGCGAAGGACGGCTGGTCCGCAAGGATCTCGATCGAATCGAGACGCTTATTGATGCGGTCCGGGTCGGTCAGCGGCGACATCAGCCGTTCGGCAAGAAGCCGGGCGCCGCCGCTCGTCACGGTGCGGTCGAGCGCTTTCAACAGCGTGCCTTCGCGCGCACCAGAAAGCGTCTTCACCAGTTCGAGATTGCCGCGGGTTGCCGGGTCGATGAACAGCGTCGAGGCGGCGCTTTCGCGCTCCGGCGTGCCGAGCGCCGGACGTTCGGCAAGCTGGGTCTTCTCGACATAGGAAATTGCCGCGGAAGCGGCGGCCAGCTCGGCGCGAGAGAACGTGCCGAAACCGTCGAGCGTCTTGACGCCGAAGTAGCGGGCGATGCGGCCCTCGGCCGTGGCGCTGTCGAACAGAACCGCCGGCTGCGGCACCGCGACGCGGCCGAGCACATCGAAGACGGGCCTCAGTTCCGGATCGTGAAACACCGTATCGGCAAGGATCAGTTCGCGCGGCTCGATACGCAGGATATCGGCGAGCAGACGGCTTGCGGCGGTTTCCGCCAACCGGAAGATGCCGGTGGAGATATCGATCCAGGCAAGCGCGTATGCCGGCTCCGATCCGCTTTTGATCCGCGCCAGCGCCATCAGATAGTTGGTCTCCGACGGAGACAGAAGCTTCTCTTCCGTGATCGTTCCCGGCGTAACAAGCCGAACGACATCCCGGCGGACGACCGATTTGCTGCCGCGCTTCTTGGCCTCGGCCGGATACTCGACCTGCTCGCACACGGCAACGCGGAAGCCGAGCCCGATCAGCTTCTGCAGGTAATCGTCGGCGGCATGCACCGGCACCCCGCACATCGGGATTTCCTGCCCCATGTGCTGGCCGCGCTTGGTCAGCGTGATGCCGAGCGCCCGCGATGCCTCTACCGCATCCTGGAAGAACAGCTCGTAGAAGTCACCCATGCGGTAAAAGAGCAGCGAATCCGGGTTGTTAGCCTTGATCTCGATGAACTGTTCCATCATCGGCGTTGCGGTGGAACGGCTCTCCTCCGTCGCCAGTTCGGCTGCGGACAACACCTCGCTGGCGCGGTTCGATTGGTCTGTCACGAAATTCATGATTGTTCCGAAAAAAGAGATGGCACACTATCCCCAAGCAATTATAGACGACAACCATAAAGAGGCGCGCCGCAAGGCTCGCCCACAGGAGGATTGAGGAAACATGCCGGCCACCGACAAGACCGATCGCACAATGACGAGCGTCACCGCGCAGGAAGCGCTCGATTTTCACTCGCAGGGTCGTCCCGGAAAGCTGGAGATTTCCCCCACCAAGGCGATGGCCACCCAGCGCGACCTGTCGCTTGCCTATTCGCCGGGCGTTGCCGTCCCGGTCAAGGCGATCGCCGAGGATCCGAACACCGCCTACGACTATACGACACGCGGTAACATGGTGGCCGTAATCTCGAACGGCACCGCCATTCTCGGCCTCGGCAACCTCGGAGCGCTTGCCTCCAAGCCGGTCATGGAAGGCAAGGCCGTGCTGTTCAAGCGCTTTGCCGACGTGGATTCGATCGACCTTGAGGTCGATACCGAAAACGTCGACGAGTTCATCAACTGCGTGCGCTTCCTAGGCCCGTCCTTCGGCGGCATCAACCTCGAAGACATCAAGGCGCCGGACTGTTTCATCATCGAGCAGAAACTGCGCGAGGTCATGGACATCCCGGTGTTCCACGACGACCAGCACGGCACCGCGATCATCGCCGCGGCCGGCCTCATCAATGCGCTGGCGCTGACCGGCCGCGATTTCAAGACGACGAAGCTCGTCTGCAATGGCGCCGGCGCTGCGGCCATCGCCTGTATCGAGCTCATCAAGTCCATGGGCTTTGCCTCGGAAAACATCATCCTGTGCGATACCAAGGGCGTCATCTTCGAAGGCCGCACCGAGGGCATGAACCAGTGGAAGTCGGCGCATGCCGTCAAGACCGATCGGCGCACGCTCGCCGAAGCGCTCGACGGCGCCGACGTGGTCTTCGGCCTCTCCGCCAAGGGTGCGCTGTCGGAAGACATGGTACGCTCGATGGCACCACGGCCGATCATCTTCGCCATGGCCAACCCGGATCCGGAAATCACGCCCGAGGAAGTCGCCCGCATCCGCGACGACGCGATCGTCGCCACCGGCCGCTCGGACTATCCGAACCAGGTCAACAACGTGCTCGGCTTCCCCTATATCTTCCGCGGGGCGCTGGACGTGCGCGCCACGACGATCAACGACGAGATGAAGATTGCCGCCGCAGTAGCGCTGGCAAGCCTTGCCAAGGAAGATGTGCCTGACGATGTTGCCGCGGCCTATCAGGGCAACCGCCCGCGCTTCGGCCCGCAATACATCATCCCGGTCCCCTTCGATCCACGCCTGATCTCGGCGATCCCGATGGCGGTCGCCAAGGCTGCGATCGAAAGCGGCGTCGCGCGCAAGCCGATCACCGACCTCGAAGCCTATGGCCGCCAGCTTTCCGCCCGGCGCGACCCGATCGCCTCGACGCTGCAGCGCATCTACGAGCGCGTGCGGCGCCAGCCCAAGCGCATCGTCTTTGCCGAAGGCGAAGAGGTGCAGGTCATGCGCTCGGCGATCGCCTATGCCAACCAGCAGCTCGGCACCGCCATCCTGCTCGGCCGCGAAGAGCGTATGCGCGAGACGGCGGAGCGCGAGGGGATCGACCTCGATCGCCCCGGCATCCAGATCGTCAACGCACGTCTTTCCAAGCGCGTCGGCGCCTATACGGACTATCTCTATGCCCGCCTGCAGCGGAAGGGCTTCCTGTTCCGCGACGCCCAGCGCCTGATCAACAACGACCGCAACCACTTCGCCGCCTGCATGGTCGCACTCGGCGATGCCGACGGCATGGTCACGGGTCTCACCCGCAACTACTCGACCGCGCTCGAGGACGTCCGCCGTTGCATCGATCCGAAGCCCGGCCATCGTGTCATTGGCGTCTCGATCGCGCTCTGCCGCGGCCGCACCGTGCTGGTCGCCGACACCGCCGTGCACGACATGCCCTCCTCGGAAGAACTTGCCGATATCGCCGAGGAAGCAGCCGGCCTCGCCAAGCGGCTCGGCTATGTGCCGCGCGTGGCGATGCTTGCCTATTCCACCTTCGGCCATCCGCAGGGCGAACGCTCCGAGCGGGTGCGCGAAGCGGTCAACATCCTCGACAAGCGCCGGGTCGACTTCGAATATGACGGGGAAATGGCCGCCGACGTGGCGCTGAATGCCCGTGTCATGGAGCAGTATCCGTTCTGCCGCCTTTCGGGCACGGCGAACGTGCTCGTCATGCCGGCGTTCCACTCGGCATCGATCTCGACCAAGATGCTGCAGGAACTCGGCGGCTCGACCGTCATCGGCCCCCTGCTCGTCGGCTTCGACAAGTCGATCCAGATCGTTTCGATGTCGGCCAAGGATTCCGACATCGTCAACATGGCGGCGATTGCCGCCTACAATGCCGGCATGTGACACTGCCGGATGTGCCGTTTTGGTACAGACCTGGCGCTGTAAGTCGCCAGGTCGACCGGATTAGTAACAAATCGGCACAACTTATAAAAAGAAGAGCTCGCGTCCCCTGGAGAGAAGAAGCGAGCTCAAAAATTGGCAACCGAACTACGTTTCAGGTGATAAAAGACGGAGGATTTGGAATTTCATGCCGGCCGACCTCCGGAATTGATCGGCCATTCCTCCGTTATTTTCTTATTCTCTCGTCATGAAATCAGAGAAGAACTTGACAATACAAGTCTCTCTTTCAGGCACGAAAGTCAAACTCGTCATTAATATTTGGTTAATCCTGTCAGGCGCCCGTCAGGAGACGGAGGTAGCGAACCGGCCGGCGTCTGCGCCGTAGTAATTGAGGTAGCGGCCGGAGATATTGCTGATCGGCAGCACGATCAAAACATCGGTCGTGTGGAACGCATGATCGACCACGGCGCCGTCGCCAACCATGGCGCCCAGGCGCATGTAACCCTTGATCAGCGGCGGCAGGGCGGTGAGTGCCTTTTTCGCATTGATCGCTTCGGCCGGCATCAGATCCATGGTCCGATGCAGCTCCGGACGTGCGCTCACGGCCCATTCGTCTCGGGCGCGGATGTTGTGGTGCAGGAAGGAAAGCGCCAGTGCGTGCTCCGCCGGAACGACACCGGGGAACGAGCCGCAACCGAACATGGCGTCCATGCCGTATTTCAGGGCGTAGGCCCAGTTTCCCTGCCAAAGCAGCTCCACCGTCCGCTTGGTGCGGTAGTCCGGCAGCACGCAGGAGCGGCCGAGCTCCATGAAGCGTTTGGTCGGATGGCGCGCGAGGAGCTGGTCGATGGCAAATTCGGAAGCCGAGTAGAAACCGCCCGCACGTTCGGCCACGTCCTGGCGCAGCAGGCGATAGGTGCCGACGATCTGATCCTCGGCATCTCCCTCGATCGAGGTGTCGAGAACAAGGAGGTGATCACAGATCGCGTCCCAGCTGTCGACGTCGCGCTTGCGACGATCGGCCTCGGCGCCGACCTGCGCCTTCATCTCCTCGACGAAAACCTTGTAGCGTACGGCCTGGGCGGCATCTATCTCCGATGCCGTGCGTGCCAGCCGCGTCTCGAGATTGGCGATCCTGCCTAGAACGTCAGTCGTCGGGACGGCGGTCTTCTTGCCGATGCAAGCCTGAGAAGTGTCAACCACGTTCGCCGAATCCAGTAGCTCGATGGCCATCCGCGTCATCCCGAATCAATTCTGTCTGCCGGGCTTAGACCACGTTTCTGCAACAACATAGTGACATGAAAGCGGCATACAACCCCCACGCTCCGATGGTTACCGTAACCGCTGTAGAAGTTACCGTTTGCGCAGCAGGCGGGCGATCTCCGACGTCAGAAGCTGCGGGTCCGCGGGCTTCGACAACACGGCGTCCGCGCCGGCATCCGTCAGCCTCTCGCGCATATCGACACGGACATCCGACGTCAGGACGATAACGGGCAGCCGCGGCACGGATCGCGCGTTCTCATCGGCGCGCAGGCGCTGCAGCAGCGAAAGGCCGTCGCCACCCGGCATGTTGAGATCGGTCACCAACAGCTCCGGCAGCGCACGCTCGCCGGGCGCGTTCAGGGCTTCGGCGACAGCGCCGAAATCGCCAACAACGCGGACCGAATATCCCGAGCGCTGGAGCACGGTTCGCACGATCAGCGCGTTGACCGGATCGTCTTCGGCGAGAAGGATCCCATCAGCCTTGCTTCGAACGGGCGTGGGCGCCGGCTCCTCGCGCAGAACGGGCCGGTTGTCGTTGATCGCGTCGCGCTTCTCGATGCCTTTCAGGCGGCCAAGCAGCACCTCGACCAGGGACTTTTCGCGCAGCGGCCGGATCAGCCAGGCCTCGTAGCCGTCCATCTGGTTGACGGGATGGCTGTTGCGCTCTTCGGGATTGATCAGGTAGGTGCGGCGCACCTCCAGCCGCGCGATTGCCGGCTGCAACGAAAGCAGCTGCTTGTACTGCTGGGCATGACGGTGGTCCACGATCACGTCGGTCAGGGCTGCGCCGCCGGCGAGCACGTCCGCAAGGACATGCTGGGCCGCGGCAAGCGTGGTGGCGCGATGGCACCGTCCGCCGAGGGTGGCGATCGTCGCGGCGAGCGCCGCGGAGGCCGGACCGTCCGGCGCCATGACCAGGACATGCGATCCGGCAAGGCAGGACCGACGCTCCGCTGCGACCGCTTCGATCTCGGCAAAGGGCAGGCGAATTTCGAAACGGCTGCCGCGTCCCGGCGCGCTGGCCGCCGTGAGGCTGCCGCCACAGGCCTGCATGATCCGGCGGGAGATGGCGAGGCCGAGGCCTGTGCCCTTGGCCCGCTGTTCGTCGTTTCCAGCCTGCTCGAACTCCTCGAAGATGCGCTTCAGATCCTCGGGCGACATGCCCGGGCCAGTGTCGTCAATCCGGATTCGCACGCATTCGTCGACCGTATCGGCGCTGACAAAGACGCCGCCGACCTCGGTGAATTTCACCGCATTGCCGATGACGTTGAAAAGCACCTGGCGCAGGCGCGCCGCATCGAAGGCCATTTCGGCGGGCACATCGACGGCGACCGTGGCGCCGATCTCGATGCCTTTTTCATGCGCCCGGTTGGAGAGCATCTCCACCACGCTCTCGATGACGCCGCGCGGATCCTGCCGGGTCGGGCGAAACTGGAAGCGACCGGCCGAAAGCGACGAGAAATCGATCAGATCCTCGACGAGCTGGACCAGCGCATGGCCGGACTGCTGCATGCCGGCGAGGTAGTTTTTCTGCTCGCTCGACAGCCGGGTCTGGCCGAGCAGGTGGCTCATGCCGAGAATGCCGGAAAGCGGGGTGCGGATTTCATGGCTGACGGTGGCGAGAAGCCTCGACTTCGCCTGACTTGCCTCCTCCGCCCGCCGGCGTGCCGCTTCGCGCTCGCGTGCGGCCTTCGCCTCCTCGGTGACGTCGCGGGCGATGCTGTGGCGCATGAGCTTGCCGCTGGCCGGATCGCGGGCGATCACGTCATGCCAATCGTAAAGGCGCACACCGTCCGATGCGGCCATCCGGACCAGATAGTGATTGGGTGCGGCCTTCGGCTCGAAACTCAGGCCGAGCGCCGCGCAATTGAGACCGCGGACATCATGGTGGCCGCAGACCTGATGGAAGACCGCATTGGCATGAACGATCTTTCCGTCCATGCCACGCATGATCGCAAGGTCGCCCAGCGCATCGTGAATGGTCGAGAGCAGCGCGGACGTCTCAGAGCGATGCCAATCGCGATCCCGGTCCGCTTCGTCGCGGGCCTGCCTGCCATCGAACGACCGCATGGCTTCGACAACGAGCAGAAGCACGCCGACGGAGCCTGCCGCCGCGATCGCGGCGGAAAACAGGTAGAAGCCGGCGTTCATGCCG
Source organism: Ensifer sp. SSB1 (assembly GCF_016652895.1). Lineage (NCBI taxonomy): Bacteria > Pseudomonadati > Pseudomonadota > Alphaproteobacteria > Hyphomicrobiales > Rhizobiaceae > Ensifer > Ensifer sp. SSB1. The sequence goes on along the minus strand of NZ_JAEPRP010000002.1, from coordinate 12,754 downwards.
ATGACGAGAATGAGACCGGAGGCGACCAGGCCGAGCAGCGCCAGCGACGCCTGGTTGATCGCACGGCGCTTGCCATTGACGGGGGCTTCCTGCTCGCGGGCTGGAGGCGGTGCCTCCACGGCGGGCGGAGACACCGGCTGCGCGTCACCGGTCCGGTTTCCTGTCCGGAAGCCGGATTCGATCCGCTCCAGCAATCGTGACGGTTCGCTCATGCGATCCGGCTAACACGACAAGCGTTCCGAATGGCTTCAATGGACCGGTAAAATCTTACCGATCTGCCTTTTTCGCGTGCAGCAGCTCGTCAAGGATGATCGCGCCGGCGCCGATGGTGATGAAGGTATCGGCCAGATTGAAGACGGCGAAGGACCATGTTTCCGTATAGAAAAGGATGTAGTCGATCACGTAGCCGAAGATCAGCCGGTCGACGAGATTGCCGAGCGCGCCCGCGATGATCAGCGCATAGCCGAGATGGGCGAAGAAGCGGTCCTTAGGCGTGCGCTTCCAGAGCCAGAGAACGAAGGCGACGACGGTGAGCCGCATGCCGACGATGAACCAGCCTTCCATGCCCGACAGCATCGAGAAGGCGACGCCGTAGTTGTAGGTGCGGTAGAGCGCCAGCATCGGCACGACGTGGACCGCCTGATTGAAGGGCAGGTAGAGCTCGACCAGATACTTGATCATCTGGTCGGCGATAAGCGCGAGAAGGATGAAGACCGCGATCGGTAGCGGTCGGGAAAACAGGACCTGTCTCTCGCTCATGCGCGGGCGTCCAGCGTCAGCAGGTGACGGCGTGCCTCGAACAGCATGATGCCGGTGGCGATCGCAAGGTTGAGCGAATCGGCGCGTCCGGCCTGCGGGATGCGCGCGAGCGCGCCTGCCTCACGGGCAAGTTCTTCCGGCAGACCGGCCTGCTCGTTGCCCATCAGGATCACCACCGGCTTCGACTTGTAGTCGATGGTGCGGTAGTCGACGGCACCGGCAAGATGGGTGGCAACCACCTTCACGCCGGCGGATTTCTGCCAGCGGATGAAATCCTCGGCGCTGGCGCGTGCCACCGGCATCGCAAAGACCGAGCCCATGGTGGCGCGCACGGTTTCGAGCGAAAACGGATCGGTGGTCTCGCCGACGAGAATGATGCCGGAGGCGCCGGCAGCATCGGCCGTGCGGATGATGGTGCCGAGGTTGCCGGGGTCGCGTACCCGATCCAACGCCACGTAGGTTTCGCCCAGCTGCGGCTTCAGATCCTTCAGCGCCTGGTAGCGCTGCTCGAAGATGCCGACCACCATCTGCGGATTGTCGCGCCGGGTGATCGTCGACAGCACCTTCTCGCTGACTTCCAGCACCAGCCCGCCCTTGGCGAAGGTCTTTGCCGCCACCTGCTCGACATGCGGCTTGCCCTTGGCCGCCTTGGCATAGATCAGCGTCTTGATCTTCCAGCCAAGATCGAGCGCGTCGATCACCAGCTTCAAGCCCTCGGCCATGAAGGAGCGCGTCTCGTCGCGATGCTTCTTCTGTGCCAGCGCGCGGATGTCCTTGATGATCGGGTTGGTGAGGCTCGTGACCTCCTTCACCTGACCGACACGACCGGTGCCGTGCTCGCTTCTGTCGTTCGTCATTGCGGTACCCAGCGGCTGAAGAGTGAGGTCGAAAGCGCCCTGCCCGGCTCCCGGCCGTCAAGCCCGCCCTCGCGGATGATGAGTTCGCCCGACTCCACCCGGCCGCCGCGGCCGCGCATCGTCTCGCGCATTAGTTCATGGATCGAATAGAAGCTCGCCCGGATCGAATAGGCGGTCAGCACCAGGCCGCGCGCCTCCGGCGACAGGATCTCGCGGCAGATGTCGAGCATCGCCGCCAGGTGGTCGAAGAGCTGCCAGACTTCGCCATTCGGCCCACGGCCAAACTTCGGCGGGTCGGTCAGGATGATGTCGTAGCGGCTGCCGCGGCGCTCTTCGCGCTGGATGAACTTCATCGCATCGTCGCAGATCCAACGGATCGGCAGATTTTCGGCGCGCGCCAGCTGCTGGTTCTCGCGCGCCCAGCCAATCGCCTTCTTCGAGGCATCGACGTGGGTGACTTCTGCGCCAGCCTTGGCGGCAATCAGCGAGGCGACGCCGGTGTAGCCAAACAGGTTCAGGACCTTGAGCGGTCGCCCTGCTCTTTCCACCTGGTCCTTGACCCAACTCCAGTGTGCGAGCTGCTCGGGGAAGACGCCGACATGGCGAAACGAGGTGAAGCGACCGTGGAAATCGGTGCCGAGAAGCTGCATCGGCCAGGTTTCGCCGAGCACGGCGCCGGGAAAGCGCCAGCGGCCCATGCCGTCCTCGTCGGTGTCGCCGGTAAAGATCGCGTCGGCCTTTTCCCAGACGCTGTCGGGCAGGCTGCGCGGCCAGAGCGCCTGCGCCTCGGGTCGCACGATGCGATAGGGGCCATACTGCTCAAGCTTCTCGCCGGCGCCGCTGTCGATGAGATGGTAGCCGGCAGCGTCCGACGTTTCGAGGATGAGCGGTATGCGCTCGGCCGGCTTTTCGCCGGTCCGCCGGGCAATCACCCGCGCCGGCGTTTCCTGGGTCGCGGCCTGCTTGACGGGCCGGTCGCGCGTTTCGGCGACCTGCGCTGCCTGTGGGCGCGCCGGCCGTTCCTTGAAGCCGCCGCCCTTTGGCGCCGCCGGACGCTTCTCTCCGTGGCGACCGCCGCCACGCGCCTCGGCGCCGCGGCCCTTGGCCGTGGTCACGGAGGCATTCTTCGACCGCCGGTCCTTTTCCTTCACGCTGAGATCCCTGGGCTTTGTTAGAGCATGTGCCGCCTGCCCTTCGCACTATCGAGCGCGAGCGGGCGGACGCCATGAGGTTTGTCGCCGCAGCCTCAAGCCGCGGCATCTATTGAAGCTGCAAATAGCATCGCTGATGCTCTTGGCAAAGCCGTTTCCGTTTTGCGAAGATCAGCGAGGGAGAACCCGCCGCAAATTTCACTGGGCCGGAACCGGCTTAGGGACAAAACTCGGCAGCAGGCCTAATGTGTTGCAGTGACCTTTGCGCGCCGATAGCGACGCGCGGCGCTGCACGGGGAGGACAATGCATGGATATGACCGGCGAAGAGCGGATTTCGGCAGGGCGCGACGCGGTGTGGCGCGGCCTCAACGATCCGGAGGTCCTAAAGCGGTGCATCCCGGGCTGCCAGTCGCTGGAAATGACGTCGCCGACCGAGCTTGCGGCGGTGGTGAAGATCAAGATCGGTCCGGTCTCGGCTACCTTCAGCGGCAATGTCGTACTCTCCAACCTCAATCCGCCGGAGGGCTATACGATCTCGGGCGAAGGAAAGGGCGGGATCGCCGGTTTCGCCAAGGGTGGCGCCGACGTCACCTTGATGGAGGATGGGGCGGAAACGGTACTGCGCTACGACGTCAAGGCGGAGATCGGCGGCAAACTCGCCCAGCTCGGTTCGCGCCTCATCGATTCGACCGCGAAGAAGCTGGCGCAACAGTTCTTTGCCGACTTCGGCGCGGCTGTTGGTGGCGAGCAGGCGGAAGCGGCGAGCTGAAGGGCTCGCAGCTCCGCGGCAGCAAACAAGCGGTCAGTTCTGAGGGGCGGCCAACGTCGCCTGGGTGGCAAGCTTTTCAGCTTGGCTACGATGTTTCTCGGCTTCGCGGTGCCATTTCACGGCCTCGTTGGCCTCGGTGCGCGCGCGGCGACGATGCTTTCCCTGACTGAACCAGGTTGCTGCCGCGCCGAGGATCACGCCGACGATGACGGCCAGGAACAGGAAGACGAAGAAGGGCGCGCTGACGGAAAGCACACTGTCTTCCGGACGGAAGGGGTTCAACGCCAGCGTCACGCTCTGGCGGTTGGCGACACTGAGAACGATCAGGATCACGCCAACCGGAATGAGCACAACGATGTTGATCAGTTTCTTGAACATTCAATCGCTCCATCTTGCGGGCGGCCGCATGGTTTCCGGTGGCCACGGGGGACAACGGGCATCGATTGCGCCGGACCGCTGAGACCGAGAAAGATGATCAGTCTTCGTCGTCGCCATTCATGCCGGGATTAAGGCGCTCGCGCAATTCCTTGCCGGTCTTGAAGAACGGTACCCATTTTTCTTCGACGAAAACGGAATCGCCGGTGCGCGGGTTGCGCCCGGAGCGCGACGGCCGATTCTTGACGGAAAAGGCACCGAAGCCGCGCAGTTCGACCCGGTTACCTGCCGCGAGCGCATCTGTGATCTCATCGAGTACCGCATTGACGATGTTTTCGACATCGCGGTGATAGAGATGCGGATTGCGAGCTGCAACAATCTGCACCAGTTCTGACTTGATCACTGTCGCCCCCTAAAATTCTTGTTTGTTTTGCTTTTTCGGTCTGCATTGTGATTGCCGACAGTGTGTCGCCGACGCTTGCAAGAACGCCGGCATCTCCTGGCGGCTCAGGCTGGGTATATGTCGCCTTCCTCATTGGCCATCAACCTGCCAAACCGAAACAAGACCGTCAAGAAACAACTTGTCGCCCGCGATTTTTTCGAGACCGCTCATTGCCGGAAAAGCGTCATATCCCAACATCTTGATCCAGTTGGCGGCGAGCGCGCCGAGGCCAAAAGGCAGGGTCTTTCGCGGCGCTTCCCAGTCGACGATCGGCAGGTCCTTCGATACCTTTTTCTCCGTGAGGAAGGCACGAATTTCGTCCTCGCCGCCGAGCGTATCGACGAGCTTGGCTTTGAGCGCCTGTCGGCCGGTGAAAATGCGGCCGTCGGCGAGCAGCAGCGCCTCGGGACGCGGCAGCTTGCGGCGCTCGGCGACCAGGTCGACAAACCAGGCATAGCTGTCGTCGATCATCGCCTGGATCATCGCCTTCGCCTCGTCGCTTGCCGGATGGAAAGGTGACGGCTCCGCCTTCAGCGGCCGCGACTTGATCGATTCCAGCGACACGCCGAGCTTGTCCATCAGGTCCTTGATCTGCGGGTACTGGAAGATGACGCCGATGGAGCCGGTGATCGAGCTTTCGCCCGCGATGATCGTGTCGCCGGCGAGCGCAATCATGTAGCCCGCCGAAGCGGCGAGCGTGCGCACGTCGGAGACGACGGGCTTCTTGGCGGCAACCTTGCGAATCGCCTTGTAGAGCACTTCGCCGCCGTAGGTGGTGCCGCCCGGGGAAGAAATGGTCACGACCAGCGCCTTGACGCTGTCGTTATCGGCAATCGTCTGGAGCCGTTCCAGGAGCTCGCGGTCATCCTGGATCAGACCGCTGATGGTGACGCGCGCCACCTGCTGACGGCTGCGACCGACATCGTCTGCAGCGCCCGACCAGGCAAAGATCGCGAACGCTGCAACGAGAAGCAGCCCCGCCACCACCCAGCGCCAGAAGCTCAGTTTCCGGCGAAGGCTGCGGCGGTCGGCGATGGCGAGTTCGTCCATGTGGGTTTCTCCCGAAATGTTGGCGCAGCTTCTGTCAGTTTCCGCGGGAACGTGCTATCTGCGCGCGCAGAGGCATATTCCATAAACGCGCTTGGCCACGGTTGAAAGCCGCGGCTGGCGTTTTCGTGTTTCACCCGAGTTTTTTTGCAGCAGCATTGTGCAGCAGCAAAAAATATCCATATTTGCGACGACTTACACCAGTGTATGTATATGACCCTTCGACAGGGTCGGCGATAAAAGCAGTAAACCGACAGGCCCTTTCATGTTGAACCACGCGCCAGCCCCGGGCATTTTTGCCGATACGGGTGAGAGCTCCGCCGACGCTTATGCGCTCGCCGCGAGGCATTCCGTGCGCGTCCGGCGGCTGAAAGTCATTCTGCCTGTAGCCGCCGGCATCATTGCCGTGATCTTTGCAGCCGTGTCGTTTGTCAGGGCCTTCATGCCCGTGGACCTGCAACTCGAATCGGCAACGATCGAGGACGGCAAGATCGTCATGCAGAATCCGGCCATCTCCGGCAGAAACAAGCAGGGCATCAGCTACTCCATGAAGGCCCAGCGGGCGCTCCAGGATATCGCCAACCCGGACATCATCACGCTGCAGACGATCCATGCGGAAATGCCGATGAAGGATTCGATGGTCGCAACCGTGGACGCCACCAACGGCATCTACGACCGCGGCGCCAATACGCTCGACATGAACGCCCCGTTCACCATTTCCGTCAATAATGGCCTCAACGCCGACTTCCAGTCGGCCTATCTGGACATCAATGCCGGCGAGATGGAAACGAAGCGACCCGTTGCGATCAGCATAAAGGGCGGTTCGATCATTGCGCAGACGCTGCGAATGACAGATAAGGGACGTATTGTAATATTTGAGGGCATGGTGAGGGTGAACGTCGAGCCCACCGCCATCCGCAAGAACGCGAAATAGGACCCGGTGCACCCCATGTCGGTCACAACCGCCTCTTTATTCAAAATTTCCGCCAGCCTGGCGATTGCTGGCGCCGGCGCTTTGATCATTGCCTCCGGCGCTTTTGCGCAGGCCACATCAAGCAAGATGAAGGGCCTTGAACTCTCCAACGACAAACCGATCCAGATCGAGAGCGACAAGCTCGAAATCAAGGATCCGGAGAGCAAGGCGATCTTTACCGGCAACGTCAAGGTCGTGCAGGGCACGACGACGCTCCAGGCCGGCAACATGGTGGTCTTCTACAAGTCCGGCGGTGGCTCGGTTTCGAGCGGCGACGCCGACATCGACCGCATCGAGGTCAGCGAGAAGGTTTTCCTGAGCTCGGGCACGCAACAGGCAACGGCGGACACCGGCTCCTTCGACATGACGAAGCAGATCTTCGTGCTGAAGGGCGACAAGGTGGTGCTGTCGGAAGGCAAAAACGTCTTCGTCGGCTGCCAGCTCAACGTCCAGATGGAGACCGGTGAGGCCCAGCTCGAAGCCTGTGGCGGCCGCGTGCAGATCCAGCTCGACCCGAAGTCCCGCAAGCCAAACTGACGTAGACCGCTCGTGCACTTTCCCTTCCTTCACAAACGCAAACGGGTCCGCAAGCCGTCGGCGACCGTCGCGGCCGTTTCCGGACACGCGGTCGACAAGGCGCGTTATGACGGCACGCTGATCGCGCGCGGTCTGACGAAGGCCTATCGTGAGCGCCGCGTCGTCAACGGCGTTTCACTCGTGGTGCGGCGCGGCGAGGCCGTGGGCCTCCTCGGACCGAACGGCGCCGGCAAGACCACCTGTTTCTACATGATCACCGGCCTCGTGCCGGTCGACGAAGGCTCGATCGAAATCAACGGCAACGATGTCACGACCATGCCGATGTACCGGCGTGCCCGTCTTGGCGTCGGCTACCTGCCACAGGAAGCGTCGATCTTTCGCGGACTGACGGTGGAGGAAAACATCCGCGCCGTGCTCGAGGTCCATGACAAGAACCTAGAGCGACGCGAGAGCAAGCTCAACGACCTGCTCGGCGAGTTCAACATCACGCACCTGCGCAAGTCCCCGGCAATCGCGCTTTCGGGTGGCGAGCGGCGGCGTCTCGAAATCGCCCGCGCGCTTGCGACCGATCCGACCTTCATGCTGCTCGACGAACCCTTTGCGGGCGTCGATCCCATCTCGGTCGCCGATATCCAGGCACTTGTCCGTCACCTGACCTCGCGCGGCATCGGCGTTTTGATCACCGACCACAACGTCCGCGAGACGCTCGGCCTCATCGATCGCGCCTATATCATCCATGCCGGTGAAGTGCTGACCCATGGTCGCGCCAACGACATCGTCACCAATCCTGACGTGCGCCGGCTCTATCTCGGCGACAATTTCAGCCTCTGAGGCCGCTTCGCGGGCGATTCCGCCCGCGACCACGCTTGACCAAACCTTCTCGATAAGCAATTTTTGGGCCAATTGATAAGGGCCCGCCCCGGCAAACGGAGACGCACCGCGGCCCAAGAGATTTCTCGGGAGTTTCGCGTCAGCATGGCACTGTCCGCCAGCCTTCATCTGCGCCAGTCCCAGTCCCTGGTGATGACGCCACAGCTCATGCAGTCGATCCAGCTGCTGCAGATGACTCATCTTGAGCTCAACCAATTCATCGCCCAGGAAGTCGAAAAGAACCCGCTGCTCGAATTTCAGGCGAATGACGATCTGCCAGGCACGCCCGAGCGAAGCGAAGGCACGGCCGGAGACGAGTCTGCGGGCGACGACTTCGGCGCACAAGCCGATCTCTACGACAGCGCGACATCGCCGAGCGGCGAGCGGCTCGGCGAACAGCTCGACGCCGATTTCGCCAATGTCTTCCAGGACGACACGGCGCCGCAGCGCGCCGATGCGCCGGAACTGCTCGGCCAGTGGAAGTCGATGCCGGGGGGCGGCGAAGGCGAGGACTACGACCTCGACGACTTCGTTGCCGGCCGCAAGAGCCTGCGCGAGACACTCACGGAGCAATTGCCATTTGCACTATCCGACCCTTCCGATCGGCTGATCGCGCAGCACCTCATCGATCAGCTCGACGATGCCGGCTATCTCCAGGCCGATCTCGGCGAAGTCGCCGAACGGCTGGGCGCTGACCATGCGGCGGTCGTGCGGGTCCTGCTGACGCTGCAGCAGTTCGATCCGCCCGGCGTGTTCGCACGTTCGCTTGGCGAATGTCTTGCAATCCAGTTGCGTGCCCGAGACCGCCTCGACCCGGCGATGGAGGCCCTGCTTGCCAATCTCGAACTGCTGGCACGGCGCGATTTTGCGACGCTCAAGAAGATCTGCGGCGTCGACGAGGAAGACCTGATCGACATGCTGGCGGAAATCCGCAAGCTCGATCCGAAGCCCGGTACCAGCTTCGAGACCAGCGTCAGCGAGGCAATCGTGCCCGACATCGTCGTGCGTGCCGCGCCCGACGGCTCATGGATGATCGAGCTCAATCCGGACGCCCTGCCCCGGGTGCTGGTCAACCAGGATTATTACGCGACGGTCTCGCGCGGCACGCAGAAAAACAGCGCCGACCAGGCCTTCCTCAACGAGTGCCTGCAGAACGCCAACTGGCTGACACGCAGCCTCGACCAGCGCGCCCGGACGATCATGAAGGTTGCGACGGAGATCGTTCGCCAGCAGGACGCCTTCCTCGCCAACGGCATCGGCCACCTCAGGCCGCTGAACCTCAAGACCGTTGCCGATGCGATCAAGATGCATGAATCGACCGTCAGCCGTGTCACCTCGAACAAGTACATGTTGACGCCGCGGGGGCTGTTCGAGCTCAAGTATTTCTTCACAGTCTCGATCGGCTCGGCCGAAGGTGGCGACAGCCATTCGGCGGAAGCCGTGCGCCACCGCATCCGCGCGCTGATCCAGGAGGAGAGCGCCGAAGCTGTGCTTTCCGACGACGATATCGTCGAAAACCTCAAGAAGGTCGGCATCGACATTGCCCGCCGTACCGTGGCCAAATACCGGGAAGCGATGAACATTCCCTCTTCCGTGCAGCGGCGACGGGAGAAGCGGGCGCTGGCGAAGGCCGCCGGTTTCTGAGCACCATAAGTTAAGCTGCATTAACTTTTTTGCGACCTCCAATTGACTCTCTCCGACACAGGCGATATGAGCCCGCCGCAATTGCCGGGGAGATGCTCGCCCCGGAAGCGAACCGGTACGACCGGTGGCTGCGACAAGGCGCGCCCGCAAGTCTGAAAGGCTTGGATGACGGGACCGCTTGGAATAGACTGGCTGCGCAAATCACGAACGAGAGAGGAAACTCCATGAGTGTGCGTGTATCCGGTAAACAGATGGAAATCGGCGATTCGTTCCGAGCCCGCATCGGCGAGCAGATCGAGCAGGCCGTAACCAAATATTTCGACGGAGGATATTCAAGCCAGGTCACTGTGGAAAAATCCGGGTCGCGCTTCAGCGCCGACTGCAAGCTTCATCTCGATACGGGCGTGGTTATGCAGGCGAACGGTCAAGCGAACGACCCTCAAGCTGCGTTTGACGCGGCGTCGGATCGCATCGAAAAGCGTCTGCGTCGCTACAAGCGCAAGCTGAAGGATCACCATAACGGCAACGGGCAGAGCGCTGCCGAGGTCGCCTACACAGTGATGGATTCGGTGCCCTTCGAGGACGACGAAGTCCCCGAGGATTATGCACCGACGATCGTCGCCGAAAGCACGAAACAATTGAGGACGATGTCTGTCGCCAGTGCCGTGATGGCACTCGACATGACCGACGAACCTGTCCTGATGTTCCGTAGCCCCGGCAAGGACGATCTGAATATCGTCTACAGACGCAACGATGGAAATATTGGCTGGATCGACGCTGCCAATATCAAAGCATGAGCGGATAGAGGAGCGCTGGCGCGCCAGTGCTCCTCTTGCCCATAATCAGCGGGCAGGCCGGAAAAATGTGACTTTTCTGTGCATGGAACCCGCCATGACAAAGATGGTTAGAGCCATTGCGACGCATTTGTGATGATGTTGTCGGGCTCTAACCGGCGAACGAGGACAAAAGAATGGCATTGGCAGGTCTACTGCATCAAAATGCGATCATCCCGGCCATGAGGGCCAACTCGAAAAAGCAACTCCTTCAGGAATTGGCGGCAAAAGCATCAAAGATCACCGGGCTTCCCGAGCGTGAAATCTTCGACGTGATCCTGCAGCGGGAGCGTCTTGGCTCCACCGGCGTCGGCAATGGCATCGCCATCCCGCACGGCAAGCTCAACAATCTTCCCTCGATCATCGGCATCTTCGCGCGACTGGATACGCCTGTCGATTTCGAAGCGCTCGACGACCAGCCGGTCGATCTCGTCTTCCTGCTGCTCGCCCCGGAGGGTGCCGGCGCCGATCACCTCAAGGCCCTGTCGCGTATCGCCCGCGTGCTGCGCGACCAGGACATGGTCGCCAAGATCCGTTCGAGCGATTCCGCCAGCGCGATCTACACGCTGCTCGACGACGACGCGACCTCCCACGCCGCCTGAAAGTAGCAACGGCGCGCGTCCGCCGGACGCGCAGTGCCTGCGTCAGTAGAGCTGACGACCGTTCAAATGATCTATGAAAATCCGGAACAGCGCACCCTGGCTTGAAATGCCGAGCCGGCGGTAGATGTTCTTGCGATGGATCCGGACCGTTCCCTCGGCAATGTTCATCACCTTGCCGATCGAAAGGTTGCTGTGTCCCCTGAGGATCAGGCGTACGATGTTGCGCTGCTGCTTGGTCAGCCGGTCCGAACAAAGGCTGTCGAACGCTGCTTCCATCGCATCGTCGCCCTCTTCGGAGGGCGGCGGTGCAAAGCTCTGGCCCTGCTGGCGCCAATTCGAGCGGACCGCCTCACGCACGATCGGCTCATAGACACGCAGCCGCTCGAGTTCGGTCGCGCTGAAGGGCTCACCGCCGCGACCTCGCATCAGCGAGTAGGTCGCCTGCAGGCCTCCGTCGAGCGGTATGACGAAGCCGACCTCCTCCACCAGGACGCCCGTTTCCATCGAGACGCAAGGATGAACCTCGGCGGACGACGAGAAGTCGGACTGGAAGAACCGGTCCGGTGCCAGCTCGCGCATGCGCCAGAGGCCGGCGGGCTGTCCGGCGCAACAGGCGACATAGAAGGGATCGAGCAGATAGGCGCCGCCGAGATAGGCGGAGAGCGCGCTCGCCGATACCTTCGCCGTGTAGCCGTCGTGCAGCACGATCGGCCGTGAATCATAGGGATAGGCGAAGGCGACGGAGAGATCGAAACTGGTGACCGATCGCAGCATCCGGTCGAGCGCCTGGCCGAAATCCTCAGTACCGATCAGACCGATCATCGCCGAGATATCGGCGGATTCCCTTGCCAGCATTCCGGTTTCATCCCCCCACTCCTCGTATCCCCCATGGGATATCGACAGCCCCTGCTTCGTCAACAATAATTCCCCCGGGAGAGAGCAACAGGTCGCCGCGAAACGGATCGCCTTGGCGAGCGTTGCGACGAACACCGATGAGGAGGACGCAATGGCAGGCAGGCTTTCAGACAAGGTGGCGCTGATCAGCGGTGGCGCAGGCGGGTGCGGCCTGGCCGCATCAGAACTCTTCGCGCGCGAAGGCGCAAAGGTCGCTATCGTCGACCTGCCGCGCAGCAAGGGTGAAGAGGTCGCGGCATCGATCCGCGCCAATGGCGGCGAAGCGATCTTCGCGCCCGCCGACGTCTCGGTATCCGCAGAGGTGACATCAGCCGTCAAGGCGGTCGAGACGGCGTTCGGCCCAATCACCGTGCTCTTCAACCACGCCGGCATCCTCGCCGTCGGTCCCTTCCTCGAAGTCGAGGAAGACGAATGGGACCGGCTGATGGCGGTGAACGTGCGCAGCATGTTCCTAATGACCAAGGCAGTGCTGCCGGGCATGCTTTCCGCCGGCGGCGGCAGCATCGTCTGCACCTCGTCGATTTCGGCCGTCGCGGCAACGCCGATGGAAGTGCTCTACGACACGACCAAGGGCGCCTGCCACATGTTCGCCCGCGCCATCGCCGTCGAGTTCCGCGATCGCGGCATCCGCTGCAACGCCGTCTGCCCGGGTTTCATTGCCACCGACCACGGCAAGCGCGAGCTTGTCGGCCTTAGCAAATATGGGGTCGACGTTTCGGAGGCGGCCATCGCCGCCCAGCAGGGCCGCATGTGCGACCCCAAGGAAGTGGCGAATGCGGCGCTGTTCCTGGCAAGCGACGAGGCGAGCTTCATCAACGGCACGCATCTGTTCGTCGACAATTGCTTCACCGCGGTTTGAGGGAGGGGAAAATGCTTCAGGCAGGTGGACACTGGCGCAACTGGGTCGGAAACCAATCATGCATCGTGCGCCATCGCGGCGCTCCGGAAAATGAGGCGGCGCTGGCCGAAATGGTGCGTG